>DATEZA010000122.1:0-11731 GCA_035255945.1 Thermoanaerobaculia bacterium | reverse complement strand
CACACGCGGCGGGGCGTGATTTTCAAACCGCGCGCGGCGTGAGGGCGCTGGTGTTACGGATTGACACCCATTAGAGTCAAATAGACATTGAATACATCGCAGTTGGTGGCGGCGAATGACGCGCTTCTCCGCGACCTCATCGAAGCACCCAGTGAAGCGGAACGGCAACATGCAATGGAACGCGTGCTCGCCGAGGCGCGGCCGGTCATTGCCTCGGTGCTCGCACGCAATCGCTCCGGCGCATTCCGCCGCGACGATTTCGACGACGTCTCCGCCACGGTGATGATGCGGCTCGTCCGCCGTCTGCAATCGGTCCCCGACGGCGACGATCGCGCGATCGCGAACTTCCGCGAATTCACCGCACGCCTCACCTACAACGCGGTCTACGAGCTCCTGCGCCGCCGCTTCCCGCAGCGCACGCGGCTGAAAAACCGTCTGCGCTACGTCCTGACGCACGATCCGCGCTTCGCGATGTGGATCGGCGGCGAGGAAAGCGTCGCCGGTCTGCAGGAGTGGAGTCAGCGCAAAGACGTCATGCCGCGCGCGACGCTCGCCATGTCCGACGCCGACTCGCGCATGCTCAACGAAGAGCGCACCGCCGAGGCCATCGACGCGATCCTGCGTCGCTTCGGCAGACCGGTGCTGCTCAACGATCTGACCGACATCCTCGCCGGACTCTGGGGCAAGTCCGACGCGCTTCCCGGCGAAGTGCCGGAAGCGCTCGACATGACCACGCCGCATGACCGCTACGAGACACGCGAGCACCTCGGCGCGCTCTGGCGCGAGGTCAAAGAGCTGCCGTCGCACCAGCGCGCCGCGCTTCTGCTGAACCTGCGCGATGCCGACGGCATGAACGCGCTCGCGCTCTTTGTTCTGCTCAACGTCGCGAGCCTCGACGAGATCGCGGCGGTGCTCGAGATGCCGCCGGGCCAGCTTCATCAGATGTGGAGCAGGCTGCCCGTCGACGATCTGACGATCGCGTCAATACTTGGCAAAACCCGGCAACAAGTGATCAACCTGCGGAAGTCGGCGCGGGAACGGCTCGCCCGGCGGATGAGAAAATGAAATCGTTACCAATACGAGCGGCATCTCCGCATCGGTAAGCCATGAGATCGCACATCACAATGGAGGAAATGGAGTCGTTCCGGCGCGGAACCCTGGCGGCGGATCAACTCGAATCCGTGTCTGCGCACCTGCGTGATTGCTCGGAATGCGGCGCCGCCGCCGAAGGTGCGGCCCGCGCGCTGATCGCCGATTTCGAAAACGAAGAGCATCCCGAAATCGAGGAGTTGTTCGCGTATGTCGATGGGCGGCGACAGGACATTGCGGAGCATTTGCTGACGTGCGCGCAATGCCGCGAGGATGTCGCGGATGCGAGGAGTGTAGGGCAAGCTCTCAGCTTGCGGAGTGTAGGGCAAGCTCTCAGCTTGCCCCCCGCGGAGAGTGTAGGGCAAGCTCTCAGCTTGTCCCCCCGGGAGCGACAAGCTGAGAGCTTGCCTTACATCCTCCTCGCCGTCGCCGCAGCAGTCGCGGTCGTCCTCGGGCTGGTCTGGTTTACGCGGCAGGCGCCCGCCCCCGTCAATCAACCCTCGCCCATCATCCGCGTCGTTCCGAGTCCGGCAAAGTCCGAATGGGACTCGCTCATCGCGCAGGCTCGTGACGAGCGCGGAGTGCCGCTGCCGGCGATCGTTCGTCAGCTGCGCGGCCACTCCGACACGTTCCGCGGCACGCATGAAGGTCACGAAGACCTGCACCTTTCGCCGGCCGGCGCCGTCGTTTTCTCCCAGCGTCCCGAGTTCACGTGGAACGCGAAGAAGGGCGAGCGCTACGTCGTCTCCGTCGTCTGCAATGACAAGCTCGCAACGAAAAGCGAGCCGGTGTCCGGGGGTCGGTGGACGCCGGCGCATCCGCTGCCGCGCGGACTCGTCTGCATCTGGCAGCTCGAGCGCGTGCGCGATCGCGAGATCATCCCTTCTCCGCCGGCGCCGCAGCCCGCGTTCAAAGTGCTCGACGAAGCCGCGGCCGCGGAGATCGATCGCGCCGAGGCGCAGCAGCCGCGCGACGAGCTCGCCGTCGGCCTTCTCTACGCCCGTGCGGGCGTGCAGAAGGACGCCGAGGAGCACCTCCAGCAATATGTCGAGACGCATCCGTCGGATACCATAGCGCCCGAAATCCTCCAATCCATCGAACGCTGGTAGTGCATGATTCCCGCTCTCCTTCTGTCCTTTTTTGTCGCCGTCACCCCCTCTGAACAGTCCGCGGTGGCGCGTTTTTGTCAGGCCCTCACCTCGTCGGAGATCCGCACGATGCTGCCGATGGTGAACAAGCCATCGGCACTGTCGACCGACAGCTGGAGCAGCGTGCGCGATCTGTTCGAGCACTACGACTGCATCTCGATTCCGTCGTATCGCGTGCGCAGCGAAGGCGACTGGCTCGTCGTGGAGATGGACGGCAGCGGCATCACCCTCAACGCGCGGCACGAGCGGAAGCCGATTCCCGCCGTCTGGTATCTGAAGCCCGGTGCGAACGGAATCGCCGAGGCGAAGAGCGAGGCGGATCACGTTGCGGATCTGCTGATCGCGGCAAAGAATGATGACGCGCGGCTCGCGATCATCGAGCAGCATGCGGAGATTCTTCCGGCGGTCGCGCGACAGGTGATGGTGCTGGCACGCCGCACCGATCGCGCGCGCGTCAAAGCGCCGGCGCTCTCACTCCTCGAATGGAGCCAGCGCAACGACGACTTCGCGAGCGAAGCGTATGCGTTCGACGCGCTCGCCCGGCTCGCCCGTTATGCGCAGGATGTCCCGAACGGATCGCGGTACGCGCTCGCCGCCGAGAGCGCCGCGCAACGAACGAATGATTGCGAAGTGATCGCGTACGCAAAGGCCATCGCCGCCTACCTCGTCATGCCGGACGAACTGCGAGGACGGATTCGGGACGAGGTGATCCCGATGACCGGCGAGCTCGATGATCCCTATCCCGCGCTCTATGCGCTGGGCAGCCGCATGTCGGAAGAGCACGACGGCGCCGACTTCACCTCCGAATATCGCGATTGCCGGCTGCTCGGCGGCATCGCGCAGAGATTCGGAATGCGGGAGCAGGAGATGTTCGCGCTGCAGACGGAAGCGGCCATCCGCGAAGAGCTCGCCGACTGGAATGGGACGATCGAGGTTGCATTACAGGTGCTGGCCATTGCGCGCAAACAGTTGAATGCGGAGTACGAAGCGCGGGCCTGCCACATCATCGGCGAGTCGTACGCGGAGCGCGACAATCCGGACTATCCGCGCGCCGTCGAATGGCTGCGGAAAGCGGTCGATACGCTGCCGCCGACGCTCATGCGCGGCCCGCTGTTCAAGACGAATCTCGGCAATGCACTCGTGCAGACCGGCCGCGTGCGCGAGGCGGAGCAGTACCTCGCCGTTGCATTCGGCGGCTCGCCCGCGCTCACGTTCTCGAACCGCGCATACGTCTTCGGTGAGCACCTCCGGCACGCACAGGGCCGCTACACCGAAGCCATCAAGTACGCCCGCGACGGCATCGCCACCACCGGCGAAAACGATCCCTACTACACATGGGAGCTGAAGGCGGACCTCGGCAACATGCTGATCGAGTGCGGCGAGGCCGAGGGGGGCATCGAATCACTGCGCGAAGCGATCGATCTGATCGAAACGCGGCGCATCCTCAATACGTCCGATGCGCTTGCGCGCGCGCAACACTTCGCGACGCGGCAGTGGGTGTACGAGTCGCTCGTCGATGCGCTCGCGTCGCAGAAGCAGTTCGAGGAAGCGTTCTCCATCGCCGAACGGATGAAAGCGCGGGAGCTGGAGGATTCGCTCGCCGGCGCGAAGGAGCGGCTCCCGCTCAGCGCGGGCGAACAGGCGGAACAACGCGCGCTGAATCAGCGCATCGTCGAGCTGAATCGCAAGCTCATCACCACGAAAGGAAATGCGCCGCGGCAGGAGCTCCGCCAGGCGCGGCTCGAGCTCGAAACGTTCAATACCGGGATGGCGATGCGCTACGCCACGAACATTCCGGATGCGGCGGAGGTGCCGCTGCCGTCGCACGGCACGATCGTCGAGTACGCGATCCTGCCGCATTCGATCGTGGCGTTCGTGATCCGCGACGGCCGGGTGACCGGCACGCGATTGAAGACATCCCGAACGAAGATCGAGCGCGACGCCGCACAGCTCACGTCGAGCATCCGCAAGCGCGACCTCGGATACGCAACGAAAGCGCGCACGCTTTACGACGCGCTGATCAAACCGGTCGCCGCGCAGCTCAACGGCGCGATCACCATCGTGCCGGACGGCTTCCTCTGGAACGTGCCGTTCGACGCGCTGCTCACGCCGTCGCATACGTTCCTGCTCGAGGAGCACGCGATTGCGTATGCGCCGTCGGTGATGATGCTGAACGTCGCCGCACGTCATCGCCGTACTGCTCCCGCGGAGCACGAGTTGCTCGCAGTCGGCGATCCTTCGATCGCGACCGCCGCTCTGACCCGGGTCACGCACTATCGCGATCTGTCGCTGACTGCGCTGCCCGATGCCGCGCGTGAAGCGCTCGCCGTCGCCTCGCTTTATGGCCCGGACAGCAAGGCGCTCGTGCACGGTTACGCGCGCGAATCGATGGTCAAAAAACTCGCGCCGGACTACCGCATCCTCCATCTCGCGACGCATGGCTTCGTGGATGACGACTCGCCTTTGTACTCGGCGCTCGTCCTCGCCAGCTCCCCCTCCGATCGCGACGACGGCCTGCTCGAGATGCGCGAAGTACGCGACCTCGATCTGCACGCCGACCTCATCGTCCTCTCCGCGTGCGATACCGCCCGCGGCACGGTGTTTCCGGGTGAAGGAGTGGTCGGTCTGTCCTGGGCCTTCCTCACGTCCGGCTGCCCGACGACGGTGGTCAGTCAATGGAACGTCGAATCGCACAGCACGTCGCAATTGATGATCGATTTTCACAAACGGCTGCGGGCGGGCGAAACCGTGGAGAGCGCATTACGCCGCGCGAAGCTCGCACTGATGCGCGACAAGCGTTACGCGCATCCGCTGTACTGGGCGCCGTTCATTGTGGTGGGGGATGGGGTGGCGCGGATCCGGTAGAGAGGACTTCATTCCGGATGGTACCTGCGCAATTCCTGAATCACGATGTGCGCATCTTTGCGATTCCCGTCCGAGGACTCGTCCAGCGTGAACTCCTCGATCGTCGCGGCGATGCCGTAACGGCCGCCCACGTTATTGACGCGCACCACGTGGCCTTTGCAGCGCACGTTCACGGCGCCGGGGACGCGGAGGAGAAAGTCGATCTCGGCGTCGAGCTCGAAATGCTGATCGGATGAAAAGAAGACGCCGAGGCCGGAGAAGTCGTGGGTCGTGCTGTGCGTGTGACCCAGCTCGATCGGCAGCGTGAGCGGGAAGCGTTCGGCGCGGCGGCGATCGTCCATCGGTTACGCCACTTCCGGCTCGGCGATGACTGCCGGTCCTGCGATCTTCATCAGCGCCCAGTACAACCCGAATGCGACGCCGAAGCCGACGAACCAGCCGTAGTCGTACAGGAACCTCATCGCCGGCACGAACACGCCGACCCATGCGAAGAAACAGCCGGCAAGCGTAGCCACGACGGCGCGCCAGTTCCAGCCCTTCGCGTATGTGTACGCACCTTCCTCGCGGTACAGATCGCCGAGGACGAGCTTCTTGTCGCGCACGAGCCAGTAGTCCGCGATCATCACGCCGGCGATCGACCCGAGGCCGCCGGAGTAACCGACCAGCCACGAGAAGATGTATCCGCTCGGATCCGCAAGCAGCCGCCACGGCTGCATCAGGATGCCGATGATGCCGGTGATCAGACCGCCGGTGCGGAACGAGATCAGTTTCGGGAACGCGTTGGCGAAGTCGTTCGCGGGCGACACGACATTCGCCGCGATGTTCACCGACAGCGTCGCCACGACCACCGTGAACATCGAGATCGCCACGACCCACACCTGGGTGAAATGTCCGACGAGCTTGACCGGATCCCAGAGCTCGTTCATCGACTCGTTCGAATAGATCACCGCGGCAGCGGAGGTGATGATCACGCCCATCGCGGCGAAGAGCGTCATCGTCGTCGGCAGCGCGACCGTCTGTCCGATCGCCTGCTCCTTCTGCGAGCGGCCGAAGCGGGTGAAGTCGGGCATGTTGAGTGACAGCGTCGCCCAGAAGCCGATCATCGCGGTGAGCGATGGGATGAACACCGGCTTGAACGCCGCCCAGGTCGTCAGCTTGCCCGGATGCGTGACGAGATAGCCGAGTCCGCCCGCGCGCCACACCGCCCACGCCAGGAGCAGCGCCGTCATCACGAGCACGAACGGCGCGGCCCAGTTCTCGACGGCGCGCAACAGGTTCATGCCGCGATAGATGATGTAGATGTTCAGTCCCCAGAAGATGAAGAACGAGAGCCACTCGGTGGGCGTGTGTCCGCTGAGCTTCGCGGCGCCGAGGAGCGCCGGCCAGCCGGGAACGAAGGAGTGGATGAAAGTGAAGAGCGCCTGTCCGCCGATCCACGCCTGGATGCCGAACCAGCCGCACGCGACGAGCGCGCGCATGATCGCCGGCAGGTTCGAGCCGATCGTGCCGTAGCTGGCGCGGGCGAAGACCGGGAACGGAATGCCGTACTTCGTTCCGGGATGCGAATTCAGAAGGATGGGGATCAGGACGATCGTGTTTCCGATGAGAATGGTGATCAGCGCCTGCCACCAGTTCATGCCGGCGGCGATGAGGCCCGAGGAGAGCATGTAGGTGGGGATGCAGTGCGCCATCGAGATCCAGAGCGCGGCGTAGTTGTAGGTCGACCAGTCGCGTTTGGCGACCGGAACAGGCGCCAGATCCTCGCTGTACAGCCTGCTTCCCTCGATCGATGCATGGTCGCGGAGCTCCACACGACCGTCGTCGTGGCGGATCACTTCACCCTTCGTTTGCATGGAGTTGATTGTAAACGTACACTCGATACCTTCCATAAAAGGAGAGTGCCATGGCCGACCTGTCCACAACATTTACCGGAATTCGCTTCGACAACCCGTTCATGCTGGCCTCCGCGCCGCCCACCGAATCGGACGCCAACATCATGCGAGCGTTCGAAGCGGGCTGGGGCGGTGTGGTGACGAAAACGATCGGCGTGCACCCGGTCGTGAATGTGAAGGGGCCGAAGACGAAGTTCCTGCGCGTGGACAACGACTCGCGCATGTCGATGTCGAAGCGACCGAACTCGACGCTGATGGCGTCGTGGAACTGGGAGCTGATCTCGGACAAGCCGCTCGACTGGTGGATCGGCAAGCTGGCGAACATCAAGAAGCAGTACCCAAACAAGGTGCTGGTCGCATCGATCATGGCCGGCTCGGGTAGCGATAAAGAGCTGAACAACTGGCAGACGCTGGCGAAAGCGTGTCAGGACGAAGGCGTCGACGGGCTCGAGCTGAATTTCTCCTGTCCGCACATGGACCGCGTTGACATGGGCTCGAACGTCGGCAAGGACAAGGTGCTCTGCTCGGTGGTGACGATGGCGGTCAAAGAGGTCGCGAAAGTTCCGGTGTGGGTGAAGCTGACGCCTGCAACGTCGAATATCGCGGAGGAGGCCGAGGCGACGTTCCGCGGCGGCGCGGACGCAATCGTGACGTCGAACACCTGGCCGTCGCTTCCGCTGATCGATCCCGACACGCTCGAGTTCGAAATGAACGTCGAAGGCTTCGTCTCCCCCGGCGGCCTCGGCGGCCCGGCGATTCTGCCGCTGGCGATGGCGAAGGTCGCGCAGATGACGACGCGATTCCCGGACAAGGAGTTCTCCGGCATCGGCGGCATCTCGACCTTTGCCCACGCGCTCAACTACATCCTCCTCGGATGCGGCACGGTGCAGGTCTGCACCGCCGCGATGCTCGACTCCGCGATCGGACCGAACGTGATCCGCAACCTGCTCTCCGGGATGAGCGACTTCATGGAGAAGCACCCGGAGTGGAAGTCGCTCGCCGATTTCCGCGGCATCCGGAGAGACCGCATCGTGACGCATTCGCAGATCAAACGCCCGGAGCAGCGGGAGTACCACGGGGGGTACGAAGAAGTGGAAGGCTACGCGACCGTGGCGACCTAGTGTCGGTGCGCAGCTTCTTCATCTACATCCTCACGAACAAGAACAAAACGGTTCTCTACACCGGTGTTACGAATTCGCTCGAGCGCCGCGTGTGGGAGCACAAGCAGCACGCCATCGCCGGCTTCACCAAGAAGTACAACTGCGATCGCCTCATCTACTTCGAGGAATTCTCTGAAGTTCGCGACGCCCTCGCTCGCGAGAAGCAGATCAAAGGGTGGCTGCGGATCAAGAAAGAAGCCCTGGTCGCGACCATGAATCCCGCATGGAACGACCTTGCCGCAGATTGGTACTCCGACCCCGTGTCATCCTGAGCCGCGAAGACGGCGAAGGACCCGTAACTTCACGCGCTGCGGTTTCAGGTTACGGGTCCTTCGCCGTCTTCGCGGCTCAGGATGACACCTGGTCGGCAACACCTACACGACGGCGCCGGTCGCGATCCCCTCGATCTCCAGCAACAACTCCCGCCTGCAAATATCCGCCTCCATCACCGCATGTCTCGCGTGCGGCATCGCCGCACGGACGGCGTTCGCGATCTGCGGGTCTGCACCTTTGCGGAGGTAAAGCTTGACGTCGGTGAGGTCGCCGAGGGTGCGGCGGCCGGCGGCGTGGAGGATCGCGTCGAGATTGGCGAGCGTTTCGCGCAGCTGCGCGTGGATGTCGCCGGCGTGCCGTGTCTCGTGGCCGACGATGCTCGCGGTGCCGGCGATGAAGAGCGTGTCGCCGAAGACCGTCGCGCGCGCGAACGACGGGCTGCGTCTCCCGTACTCGCGCGGATAGTCGTATGCACTGATCTGGCGCGGGTTCTCGATCTGGCGGCCGGGAGTCGTCGCAGCGAGGTAATGAATGACGAGGCCACGCTGCCGGATGCCGACAGCGCTCGCGGCCGGCAATCGATCCTTCGGCCACTGCGCCGCGGCGAATGCGTCGTGACGTCCGGCGCAGAAACGCTTGTAGCGCTCGGCGTCGCCCTCACCTTCATTGATGTCGCGCACGTGATTCCAGACGCGGATCAGATGCGGGAAGCCGCGGTCTCGCGTCGTGCGCAGGATCTCGTCGTATGCGATGCGCGCGGCGCGCTCGATGTCGTCGTCGTCTTCGCCGATGTATGAGCCGAAGAACACATCATCGCGCCGGAGCAGCTCTTCCGGGATCTCACCCACCAAGCTGCGCCGCCATGGCGATCCGCATCATCTGCCGCGTTTCGGGATCGGCCGTTTCGTACGTCCGCTGCAGCATGTCGATCTCGTTCGCCTGATCGCGGCTGATGGTCAGCCCTTCATCGGGTTGCTGCGGAGTCGCCGTGTAGTGCTTCGACCAGCGGTTCTCGCGGAAGCGAAGCATGATGTAAGGCATCGTTTCTTCGTCGTCGGCCTGGAAGAACAGGCTGCTGCCGGAAGCGGGTGCAGGCTGAGCGGCCGCGGGTTTCGCCGGCTCCGGACCGCGCAGAATCACAGCGATCGCACCGCTCGCCTCGGGCGTGAGCTCGGAAAAATGGATCCCGCTCTGATACACGAGCGCGCCGCCTTTGCGTCCCGAGATCTCGGAGCGCGCAACGCGTCCCTTGAAGCGCACGCCCTGCAGCTCGAGGTCGACCATCGAGCCGACGGTCAGCTTCTCTTCGTGCTCGACGCGCGCGCCGATCATGCTCAGATCGAGCAGGCGGCCGGCCGTCACGCCGATGCGCACCGGGAGCGGTTCCGGGAGCTTCGAGCGTTCCGCCTGGCGCCGTTCACGATCCATTCGCTCGCATTATCTCCGCTAATCGATGCACTACAATCCGGCGCCGTGTAGGGCGACCTCTCAGGTTGTCCCGTCAAGCTGAGAGCTTGTCGTACACGGAGGGTCTGATGAAAACGCTGGTTCGCAATGGCCGCATCGTCACCGCTGTCGACGACTACAACGCCGACATCCTCATCGAAGACGGAAAGATCGCAGCGATCGCGAAATCGTTCGACGTCGAAGCGGACAAGATCATCGACGCGAACGGGCGTCTGGTCATCCCCGGCGGCATCGATCCCCACACGCACATGGAGCTGCCGTTCGGCGGCACGTCCGCATCCGACACGTTCGAGACCGGCACGCGCGCCGCGGCATTCGGCGGTACGACCACCATCATCGATTTCGCCGTGCAGTACAAAGGTCAGTCGCTGGCGCAGGCGGTCGACGCGTGGCACGCGAAGGCG
Source organism: Thermoanaerobaculia bacterium (assembly GCA_035255945.1). Lineage (GTDB taxonomy): Bacteria > Acidobacteriota > Thermoanaerobaculia > Gp7-AA8 > Gp7-AA8 > JAJPHC01. Next base: position 1,433 of record DATEZA010000122.1, on the reverse strand, counting down.
CAGGGCACGACGTCGATCGACTACGGCTTCCACCTCATCTGCACCGACATCCCCGACGAGCGGCTGCCTGAGATGAAGTCGATGATCGGCGAGGGCATCTCGTCGTTCAAATTGTTCATGGCGTATCCCGGCGTGTTCCTCGTCGACGACGCGACGATCTACAAAGCGATGAAGATGGCTGGCCACAACGGCGGCCTGATCTGCATGCATGCGGAGAACGGTGTGATCATCGACGCGATCGTGAAGCAGGCGATCGCCGACGGAAAGACGGAGCCGAAGTACCACGCGCTGACCCGTCCGACGAAGGCAGAAGCGGAAGGAGTGCATCGCGCGATCGCAATCGCGGAGATGGCGGAGACCTCGGTCTACATCGTCCATCTCAGCTGCAACGACGCGCTCGAGGAAGTGACGCGCGCCCGCGACATGGGCGTGCCGGTGTACGCGGAGACCTGTCCGCAATATCTCTTCCTCGATTACAGCGTCTACGAGAAGCCCGATTTCGAAGGGGCGAAGTGGGTCATGACGCCGCCGATCCGCGAGCAGTGGAACCAGGAGAAGCTCTGGCGCGGACTGAAGTTCAACGACCTGCAGGTGGTGTCGACCGATCACTGCCCGTTCTGCTTCAAGGAGCAGAAGGAGCTCGGCCGCGGCGATTTCTCGAAGATTCCGAACGGCGGTCCGGGCGTCGAGAACCGCATGTCGCTGATCTTCAACGGTGGCGTGGCGCAGGGTCGCATCTCGCTCAATCGCTTCGTCGAGATCACGTCGACGTCGGCGGCGAAGATCTTCGGACTCTTCCCGCGAAAGGGAACGATCGCGGTCGGATCGGATGCGGACATCGTGATCTTCGACCCGAACGAGGAGTTCACGATCAGCGCGGCGACGCACCACATGAACGTCGATTACTCGTGCTACGAAGGTTGGAAGGTGAAGGGCGCGACGAAGACGGTGCTCTCACGCGGCGAGCTGGTGATCGAGGAAGGGAAATACGTCGGGAAGCCCGGAAACGGGCAGTTCCTGAAACGCGGTCACGCGTTTTCGCCGCGATAAGACAGCAGCTCACGCGACCACGTAGACGAAGAGGATCTGCGCAGCCCCGGAGCGCGGGCGTCCTCGCCCGCCGTCGTCGAGCGTCCCGCTCGACGACCACAACTCATTCACGATCCGAGTGACCGCGACCGGACGAGACGTCCGGCCGCTGCGGGCGGGACGCCCGCGCTCCACCTGCGTGCTAAGCTTCCTCCCCACATCCCACCGAGGAGCCATCCATGTCCCGAATCGTGAAAGCCGGATTGATCCAGACGTCGCTGGCGGCCAGCACCGACGAAAGTCTCGAGACCATCCGCAACGCGCAGATCGAGCGCACCCTCAAATATCTCGACCAGGCAGGCCGGGAAGGCGTGCAGATGATCTGCATGCAGGAGATCTTCACC
>DATEZA010000121.1:0-24001 GCA_035255945.1 Thermoanaerobaculia bacterium | reverse complement strand
TGCCACGACCGCGGCGCAGGTCTACATGATCCGCTCCACGGGTAAGGACGGTAAGACCGATGGCCAGCCGGGCGGCGCGACGACGGCGTTCGATGCCGACATCATCTACTCCAACGGTTCGTTCCTGCAGTGGGCCGAGGGTATGCAGCGCTAACTCGCACCCCGTAGTTCCTGCCTGATATCAAAGGGCGCCCTCGCGGCGCCCTTTTGTTTTACGAGTGCATCGCTTTCACCACCGCGTTCATGCTCGCGTACAACCGCTCGTGGAACGCGTGCGCGTCGCGATAGATCTGCGGAAACGCGGGGAGGTCTTTCGTGGCGACGACCAGGTTCACGCCGTAGAGGAATGCGGCGTTGCCGTCGAGCGTGCGCAGGTTGTCCGCGAACAGGATGAAGAACGACTTGCGGCGATCGACCGGCGCGAGCGACACAATCGGCGCCATCGACTCCAGCGGCGGCGCCGTCATCTGCTCCGGATGCAGCATCACCACCTGCGGAAACTCCTGCATGTAAAAGTCGCGCGCTTCCTTCGCCGTCGCGAGCACCACCGGCATGAAGCCGATCAGCTTCGCGGCCTGCCGCAGCGCCGGATTGTCGACGCCGGCGATCAGCGCCTTCGCGCCGAATCCCTCCGATTCATCCGCCGCTTCCGCGTGCTGCCGCTCCCCCGTCACGTAGTTCCGCTTGTCGACGCTCAGCGTCGTCTTACAGACCGGACAGGGAAACGACACTTCCTTGTCGGGGAGCTTCGTCTCATCGAGCGAGAGCGGCTTCTGACAGTTCGTGCAGGCGATGCGGATCATCGGTTCCTTACTCCAGCAGCGACATCATCGAGTCGTCCTGCTTCTGCTTGTCTTCGTCGGTGAGGCGGAGCGCGAGGTTCGTCGGGTTCGACGCATACGCGAGCGCCGTTTCCTTGCTGATCGTTCCGGCCTGCCACATCTTCTCGATCTCGTCGTCGAACGTCTGCATGCCGTCGACGCTGCCGTCGTGCATCGCATCGGTCAGCGAGCGCCCTTCGGTCTCGCCTTTGAGCACATAGTCGCGCGTGCGCATCGATGACTTCAGGATCTCCAGCGCCGCGATGCGTCCGCTGCCGACCTTCGGCAGCAATCGCTGCGAGATGACGTAGCGGAACGACTGCGAGAAGCGCGTCCGCACCTGCGGCTCCTGATCTTTCGGGAAGACGCCGACGATGCGATCGATGGTTTTCGCCGCGTCGATGGTGTGCAGCGTCGACAACACGAGGTGTCCGGTCTCCGCCGCTTCCATCGCGATCTCGATCGTCTCGACGTCGCGCATCTCGCCGATCAGAATCACCTTCGGCGCCTGGCGCAGCGCCGCCCGCAGCGCGAGCGAGAACGTCTTCGTGTCGCTCCCGACCTCGCGCTGATTGACGGTCGAGCGGAGGTGCTTGTGCATGTACTCGACCGGATCCTCGATGGTGATGATGTGGTACGCGTAGGTCTGATTGATCTCGTTGATGAGCGCGGCGAGCGTGGTCGACTTGCCCGAGCCGGTCGGTCCGGTCACCAGCACGATGCCGTTCTTCAGTTTCGAGATGTTGTGCAGCTCGGCCGGCATTTCCAATTTTTCCAGCGTCGGAATGCCCTCGGGAATGACGCGCAGGACGATGGCGTACGTGCCGCGCTGCGAAAAAATGTTGACGCGGAACCGCGTCTTCATCGGGATCGAGTACGACAGGTCGACCGAGCCGTTCGTCATCAGCGTCCGCGTCAGATCGCGATCGCCGCGCAGCATGTGCATGGCGATCATCTCGGTCTGATACGGCGTGAGGCGCGGAAGTCCCGGAAAATTCACCGGCGCCAGCTGCCCGTCGATCTCCACCTGCGGTTGCCGGCCGACGGAAAAGTTGAGATCGGAGACGCGATCCGACATCTTCAGCATCGCCTCCAGGATGGCGTCGAGATTGAAATTCTTCATGCGGAGCCTCGGAACGACATTGTAGTTAGAATCCGCCCGTGTCCATCGTCGGAATCGACCTCGGCGCCCGCCGCATCGGCATCGCGGTGAGCGACTCCGGCATCATGGCCACACCGCATTCCGTCATGCGCAACGAAGGCGACATCATCGACAGGATCGCAGCGCTCGGACGCGAGCTCGACGCGGAGACGTTCGTCGTCGGCGTGCCGCGCAGACCGGGCGCGGATGACCGCAAGTTCCGCGATTTCGCCGAACGCCTGCGGCAGAAAACCTGCAAAGAGGTCGTGCTCTGGGACGAGGCCCTGACCACCGTGGAAGCATCGGAGCAACTCCGCGCCGCCGGCCGCGGACGCCGTGAGGCACAGCGCGTCATCGACATGCACGCCGCCGCGGTCATCCTTCAATCCTGGCTCGACCGGAGGACGTCATAGCCAAACGCAGTTCGTCGCGACGCGGATGCCGCAAGGTCCTGCAGTCGCTCGGCACGGTCATCATCTTCGCGATTCTCATCCTGATCGCCGGCGGCTACTTCTTCTTCCGCGCCCTCACCTCGCCGTACAAAGGCTTCACCGATCCGAAAAAAGACGTCGAGGTGAAGCACGGCCAGCGCACGTCGGTGATCCTCAAGCATCTGGAGGCGAACGGCGTGATCCGCGATCCGTACGTGCCGCTGATTTACATGAAGCTCCTGCGCCGCAATGACTCGATCAAGGCAGGCGTGTACGAATTCGATCGCCCGCTTTCCGCGCTGCAGGTGCTGGACAAACTCTTCCGGGGCGATGTGATCCTGCGCACCGTCACGGTTCGCGAAGGCCTCGATCGCTTCGCCGTCGCCCATCTGTTCATCGCCGAGCGCTTCGGGACGGAGCAGCAGTGGGACAAGCTGACCGGCGATCCGGAGTTGATCCGCGACATCGCCCCCGAGGCGAAGTCGCTCGAGGGATATCTGTTCCCCGATACGTACAAATTCAATCCCGGAACGCCGGTGCAGACGATCGTCAAAGCGATGGTCGAGAACTTCCGCAAGCACTTCACCGGCGAGTTCGCGTTCATCACGACAGGCCTGAACGTGCATCAGACGGTGACGCTCGCGTCGATCGTGGAGACCGAGGCGCAGGTGGCGGGGGATCGTCCGCTGGTGGCGTCGGTGTATATCAACCGATTGCATCGGCGGATGCTGCTCGATGCCGATCCCACCGTGATTTACGCGCTCAAGCTGGCCGGCCACTGGGACGGCAACATCCACAAAGCCGACCTGCAGATCGATTCGCCGTACAACACCTACCGATTCCTCGGGCTCCCGCCGGGACCGATCGCGAATCCGGGACTCGCATCGCTGCGCGCGGCGGCTGCGCCGGCATCGACGAACTATCTCTACTTCGTCGCGAAACACGACGGCTCGCACGCGTTCTCATCGAACATCGAGGACCACAATCGCAACGTGCAGAAGTATCAGGTGCAGTGGTATCGGGATAGACAGCAGGCAGCGGATAGCAGATAGCAGATAGCAGATAGCAGGACAACGCTGGCTCAGTCTGCTATCTGCTATCTGCTGTCCGCTATCTCGCAGTCTCACTCTGTTATCCTTCACTGAATCCACCACTTCTGCGAGGGTCCTCTCCAATGGCTGCGAAGAACAAACCGTACGAGCAGTTCGGTCCGTACATCCTCTTCAAGAAACTCGAGAGCGACCCACTGGGCGAGCTTTGGCGCGCCGCGCGAATCGAGAACGGGCAGATCGGAACCCTCGTCGCGCTGCGGCGGCTGACCGGCGGCGATCGCGCGGCCCTCTCCGCGAGCGCGACCGCGGCGCGCGACATCGCGCCGCACCTCACCGGCGTCACGTTCGCGAAGCACCAGAGCATCGACGTGCAGAACGACGTGCCGTTCATCGCGCATGACTACGCGGGCGGCCGCTCGCTGCGCCACATCGTTAATCGCGCGCGCGGCGGACCAGGCATGACGCCGAATCCGGTTCCGCTCGATCAGGCGATCGTCATCGCGGAGAAAATCTCGCTCTCGCTCGCGACCCTCGCCGACCTTCGCAATTCCGCCGGCACGCGCCTCGCGCACGGCGCGCTGATCCCGCAATTCATCTGGATCGACGACGGCGGCGAGATCCGCGTCGCCGGCCAGCAGCTCGGCAAAGGCATCGTCGCGTCGTTCAAGGACGCGAAGGTGGCGACGGAGATCGGGCGTTACTTCCCGCCCGAGTACCGCAACTCCGCCGAGACGTCGAAAACGACGGACGTCTTCTCGATGGGCGCGATCCTCTACCTGCTGGTGACCGGCGTCGAACCGCCCGATGCAGTCACGTCGAGCGCATTCGCGCAGACGGTCGGCGCCGCACGCACCGCCGCCGGCGCCTCACTGCCGGACGACATCCGCGCGATTCTCACCAAGTCGCTCGATCCCGATCCGAACGGCCGCTACGCATCGATGAGCGACATGAAGCAGGCGATCGCCGCGCTCAACGCGAACGGCAAGTACTCGGCGACGACGTTCAATCTCGCGTTCTATCTCAGCAATCTGCTCAAGAAGGAGATGGAGGGCGAGGCGCTCGATCGCGACAAGGAGCTGAAGCTCAACGTGGCGCCGTACCTCGACGCGCCGCCTGCGCCGAAGTCCGACCCGTCGTATCACACCGCGCCGATTCCGATCGAAAAACCGATGTTCGGCGCCGTGCAGGAAGAGCCGAAGAAGAGCAAGGCGCCGCTGGCGATTGCCGCGGGCGTGATCGTCGCGATCGGCATCGGCGCCGGCGTGATGATGATGAACAAGAAGCAGGGACCGGTGACGACCACGACGGCGACGCAGGCGAATGCCGCCGTGCCGGTCGCGCCGCCGAAACCGAAGATCATCCTGCAGCCGGTCGTCGCGCAGGCATCGCCCGCGACAACCACGGCCGCTGCAACATCGACAGCCGATCAGCAGAAAGCATTCGAGACCGCCGTCCAGCAGAAGTATCAGGAACAGCTGATGAAGATGCAGGCGGACTTCACGACCAAGCTGAAGCAGTCGCAGTCGAAGAACGCGCCGGTGCAGACCGCCGCCGGGGCGTCCATACCCTCCCAGCCCGCACCATCGCAGCCGGACCCGTCCGCCGCCGCACTCGATGCGCAGAAACGCGAAGCTGCCGCCGCCCAACCGGTCGCGCCGCCGACCGCAACGCAGGCCGCCGCCCAACCCGCGGTGACGCAGTCGCAGCCCGCTGCGCCCGCGCCGGTGCAGGTGGCAGCCGTGCGCGAAGGCGACGTAATCGACGTCAATGAGCTCGACACGATCCCGAAAGCCCTCGGCACCATTCGCCCCTCCTACTCGCCGATCGCGCAGCGCCAGCGCGTCGAAGGAACGGTGCTGCTGACGGCGCTGATCTCGGAGACGGGGCAGGTGCTCGATGTACGCGTGCTGAAGGGCGTCGGCTTCGGACTGGACGAGGCGGCCGCCCGCGCGATGAAGACGACGCGCTTCTCACCCGCCATGAAGGACGGGAAACGCGTGAAGACGTGGTTCCCGCAGCAGATCACGTTCAAGCTCTAACGGACGCAGTCGACGCTCTTCAATCGCAGGCCGAAGTGGCGCGGGTCGTTCGGATTGTGCGCGACGCGATCGGTCTCGATCACGACTTCGGGCGCCGCGCCGATCGTCTTCATGAACTCCGAGGCAGGCGGCTTGAAGCGCATGCCGTTGATGGTGATCGTCGCCTCGAGACTCGGCGCGTAAAAGTCGAACGTCAGCGCCTTGCACGACGCGAGCACGCGAATGACGCCGCGCCCGCCCATCCAGCGCCACGTGTCGTCGTCCGAAGACTCCTGCGGATACCAGCCCTCGCCGAATGCGAACGGCGATTGCGCAGGTGACACCGACGCTTCGAAGTAGCGCTGGCGGGCGAGCTTCCAGAGATGTCCGTGCGGGCGGCGGAACGCGATCGCGCCTTCGCCGTCGGTGAGCACGTAATCGCCCGGTTGCGCACTCCAGAGCGATGTCCGCTTCGTGATGCGCGGCAGCAACGCATCGCCGAATGCGCCCATGCGCGGATCGACGTACACCTCGCGATGCGCATTCGCGCGCAGCCAGTTCGCCGCCGCAACCGGGGGCGAGATCGTGGTGTGCACGATGCGCAGCGCGGGCCAGGTCCAGACGATCATCAGCGCGATGTAGACACTCGCGGCGATGGTCTGCATGCGCGGTTTGAACGTCGCGAGCGCATCCGCCGCAAGCAACGCGAAGAGTGGCGCATAACCGACGGAGAAGCGGCTCGCGCTGAAGCGGTCGAGCAGCAGCCACGCGGCGAGACAGAACGGCCCGAACGATGCGAGCGCGATCAGCACCGGCTTGCGATGGCGGATCAACGCGATCGCCGCCAGCACGGTGGTCAAGATGTTGATCGATTGCGCGCGATACGGGCGGATGAAGAAATCGTCGACGAGATGCGTGAGCGGCGGGCGGGTCGGACTGGTCCACGCGTCGTGCTGGGCGAGATACGCCTGATGCTTGCGCAGCGCGTCGAGGAACACGTGCCATCCGCCGGTCGCCCAGGCCGCAGTCGCGTAGAACACGATCGCCACCGCGCCGGTGACGAGCACCGCGACGATGGAGCGCCGCCGCAGCAGCGGATACGCGCCGATCAACAGATTCTGCGGACGGATCGCCGCCGCCAGCCCGAGCAGTGTGGGGCCGCCAACTCGGCGGCCTGCACCGCCGGGGTCGGCGGTGCCACACCTTAGCAGGAGCGCGAGCGCGATTACGATCAACGTCATGGACGGCACATCGCTCAGCGCCGTTCCGCCGTAGAACCAGACATTCGGAAAGAAGGCGAGGATGAGCGACGCGAGGAAGGAGGTGAGGAAGTCGGCACCGGCGGCGAGCGCGAACGACGTCATCGCCGGCACGATCAGCACCGCGGCGATGAAGCTGAGCGCCTGCAGCGCGTGGAACTCGTCGAATCCGAGGAGTTGGTGCAGCGCGTTGGCGGCGGCGATGAAGAGCGGAAAGCCGGGAGGATGCGGATGATGCGCGGCGATGTCGAAGTGCCGCATGGCGACGACGAACTGCGCTTCATCCCAGTCCCACAACGTGCGCGAGAGGGCGAGCCAGCGCGTGATCGCGACGAGCAGCGTGGCGATCGCGACGAGCGCGCGCTGCTGCTTAGTCAACATGCCTCCACGACAGCGCGCGCAATCGCAAGCCGAGCTCGCGCGGATCGCGTCCCGGCGGCGCAACTTCATCGAGCTCGATCGTCAGCACGCCGCCCGCGGGCACGATCCATTTCTTCTCCACCCGCGCATCGCACGCGAAGCGATCGATGACCGCACCGTTCATCGCGATCGTCGCCACGGGCCTGCGCGGCTCGACATCGAGCGGCACATCGAAGGTCATCGCCAGCTCGCCCTTGCCTGCGGACTGAGGCAGGCGCAGCGACGATCGCCCCCCCATCCATCGCCAGATCTCCTCGCCTCCGCTCTCCTCCGGATACCACCCGTCGAGGAACGCGACCTGCGGCACGCGCGGCCGCAGCGAGACGTCGAAGTAGCGCTTGCGCGAGATGTCCCAGAGATGCCCGCGCGGCCGGATGAACTGCACGGTTCCACCTGCGTGATCGGTGACGATCCACGCGTGCTCGCCGGAGAAGAGCGCCGCGGGGTCGTACGAAACGCGGCGGTACTCCGGCAGCAGCAGGTCGGCCATCGGCTCCATGCCGTCGACGTAAATCGTCGCTTGCTTCGGATCGAGATGCACGCGCACCCACTGCATCGCGGCGAACGGCGGCGCGTCGTGCTCGCGCACTTCTTTCAGCGCAGGCAACGTCCAGACGACCAGCATCGTCACGATTGCCAGCGTGACGATCGCCGGCGCGAGGTCGCCGAATGCCATCCCCTCCGCGCAGCAGATCATCAGCAACGGCATCAGCGTGATGGCGTATCGCCCTCCCGCTTCCGGATTGAGCATGAACAGCGCGAACAGCAGGAACGGAACGAAGATCGGCAGCGCCTCGCGCACGGGGCGGCGAAAGCGCAGCACGCCGATCGCCGCGATGACCGCGATCAGTTTCGAGATGCGTCCCGCGCCGTACGGATCGAGCAGGAACTGTTTCGGCGCACGGAACCACTCGACGCGCATCGGGTTGTGATACGAGTCGATGGCGAGCACGTACGCGCCATGCTCGCGCAGGGCGATGCGGTAGCGATCGATGCCGGTGAGGTACGCCGCGCCGCCGAAGAACGCCGCGATGATGACGAACATCACGAGCGCGCCGAGGATCGGATCGGATTTGCGCTCCTTCCATCGCGGCCACGACGCAGCGAGGAATGGATACGCACCGAGGAGCACGTTCTGCGGCCGCATCACGCAGGCGCAGGCCATCACGATGCAACCGGCAAAGTACGCACCCCGCCCCGTCATCCCGAGCGTAGTCGAGGGACCTGGGAGTGTGGGCGGGACCATGAGCGCGCCGCCCTTCCCCCCAGGTCCCTCGACTACGCTCGGGATGACGGGGCGTCCGCGCAACAGCAGCGCCGCGCCGAAGAGCAGCATCGCCAGCGTCGGGATGTCGCTGAATGCCGTCCCTCCGTAGAACCAGACATTCGGCGCGAAGCAGGTCAGCACTGCCGCACATGTGGCGGGCACGACCTCCATCTTCAGCTCGCGCGCGAGGAAGTACATCGCCGGAAAGATCAGCATCGCGCTCAGCACGTTGATCGCACGCAATGCGTGGAACTCGTCCGACGTGAAGAAACGAAAGAGCTTGCCGAGAAGGATGTAGAGCGGGAAACCGGGCGGATGTGGATGATGCGCGGCGACGTCGAAATGGCGGACGCCGAGGGAGAAAAGCGCTTCATCCCATTCCCAGAGGCTGTGCGCGGCGGCGAGCAGTCTGCTCAGCGCAACAGCCACGCCGATCGCGAGCAACGCCCACTTCTTCTTCACTGCTGCGGCACCCACGAAAAATCGCGGAGCTGCAATCCGAGCGCGCGCGGATCGGCCCCCGCCTGCAGCTGCGCCGGCACCGGCGCTTCGCTGATCGAGATCCGCACCTCGTTCTTCGTCGACGGATTCGACTGCACGATCCACGAGCGCCAGTTCTCTTCCTTCGCGATCACCGACTGCTCGATGAGCGCGCCGTTGATCCGCACTTCGAGCGTCGGCGGCTTCGGCTCGATGTCCTGCGGAATCGCGAAGTGAATGGCGAATCGTCCCCGTCCCTGAATCGGCGGCAGCACGAGCCGCGCTTCGCGTCCCATCCAGTGCCACGTCGTCAGGCCTTCGCCTTCGATGCCGTACCAGCCGTCGCCGAAGCGCACGAGCTGATACGCGGGCACGACCTGCGCTTCGAAATTGCGGCGGCGGACGATGTCCCAGAGCCGTTTGTGCGGCAGCGAAAAAATCTCGCCGCCGTCGCTCGCATCGATGGCCGGCGTGAGGATGTACGCGGGCGTTTTGAAGCCGCTGTCCGGCAGCTCGTCATCGCGCTCGAACGCGATCGGCTCGTAATCGATGAGGTCATGCGTCGCGTGCGGACCGAGTCCGGCATGGACGAAGATCGTGCACTGCCCGGGCTTCGCATGTTTGCGGATCCAGTTGATCGCGTTCGCCGGCGGCGAGAGCGTCTTGCGCATGATCGAGACCGCGGGCCAGGTCCAGATCGCGAACGCTGCAGTGAGCGCGCACGAGAGGACGACCTGCACCGGTGCTTCGACACGCGAAGGCAGCAGGCGGGCGATCGCCGCGATGCCGTCGGCGGCAAGCAGCGCGTACGCGACGAGATAGCCGATCGAGTAGCGCGGAATCGCTTCGTACGAAAGCTCGAGCAGCACCATGAACATGAACGGCAGGAACGTGAGCAGCGCGAGGAGCGGCGCCCATCGGCGGCGCCACGCACAGTCGATGAGCGAGATCAGCATCAGCACTTCGAATGCGGTGAAGAGACGCGGCGCGCCGACCGGCTGCAGGAACGTGCGCTTCGCGACGTTGGCGAGCGGCTCGCGATTCGGAGCGGCGATCGAATCGACGTCATGCACGTACTTGCTCTGGATGTGCATGATCTCGATGTACGCCGGCACGCTCTCCGACGCGAGTGCCGCGCCGGCGTAGCAGCCTGCGACTGCGGCCGCGCCGGCGACTGCGCCGATGACCACCGTCTTCCACGACACGCGGATGAGGATCGCCGTCGCGATCAATGCCGGCACCGCGGCGGTCATCACGTTCTGCGGACGAATGCCTGCGGAGAGTCCGAGCAGAAACGCGCCGAGCACGTACGCGCGCGGATCGCGGGCACCGCGAAGAATCAGCGCCATCGTAACGAGGCCGGTGGTGATTCCGGGCACATCGCTGAACGCGGTGCCGCCGTAGTACCAGATGTTCGGCAGGAACGACGCGATCAATGCGCCGAGGAGCGACGTGCGGAAATCGAAGCGGAGCTCGCGCGCGAAGTAGAACGCGGCGGGGAAGAAGAAGAGCGCGCCGATGAGCACCACGATCTGCAGCGCGTGAAAGTCGGTATGCACGAAGAGGCGGACGAATTTCGCCAGCGCGATGTAGAGCGGATAGCCGGGCGGATGCGGCTGGTGATGGGCGACGTCGTACTCGCGCACGCCGAGCTGGAAGAGCGCTTCGTCCCAGTCCCATGCCGAGCGCGTGCGGGAAAGAAAGCGGGTGATCGCGACGAGAATCGACGTCGCGAGGAAGAGCTGCTGTTGCCGGCGGGTGAGCGGCGGCGGAGGTTGCCGGAATTGCTCGAACATGAAAGGGCACCATTCTCGCAAAACTGCCCCTCGTCATGCCTGCCCGTGGCGTCCGGCGCCGTTGGTATCTCGATCTGCACGGGATACGGCGCGAGGGGACGAAAGAGACCGGCTTCACGTACCGCCACCCGAACGGTGATGCCTTCGCGGACGAGAAGCAGCTCGCGCGCATCTCCCGATTGCGCATTCCGCCCGCGTGGCGCGACGTACGTATCGCACGCGGCGAGTCCGCTCCGCTGCAAGCCGTCGGCGTCGACAAGAAGGGACGCACGCAGTACCTCTACCACACGCGATTCCGCGCCCAGCGCGAGGAAGAAAAGTTCCGGCACGTCGTCGAGTTCGGCGAGAAATTGCCGGCCCTTCGCCGCCGCGTGCGCGCCGATCTGAAGGGCGATGCGCTCAGTCGCGAGCGCGTGCTCGCCGCGATGGTCCGCCTCATCGATCAGGGCTTCTTCCGCATCGGCAACGATAAAAGCGCGGACGAAGAATCGACATACGGACTCTCCACCGTGCACGGCCGTCATGTGAAGATCGAAGGCGACACGCTTCGCTTCGACTACATCGGCAAATGGAAGAAACAGAATCAGCGCGCGGTGCGCGATCCGGAAGTGGCGCGCATCGCGGAGAAGCTGAAGAAGACGAAAGGCGCGGAGCTGTTCAAGTTCGTCAAGGACAGCCGCATCATCGATGTGAAGGACCGCCACGTGAACGACTACATCCAGTCGATCATCGGTCCGGAGTTCACGGCGAAGGACTTCCGTACGTGGGCCGGCACGCTCCTCTGCTCGATCGCGCTGGCGATGCAGGGACAGGGCACCTCGAAGGCGGAGCGCAAACGCAAGATCCGCCAGGCGATCACCGCGACCTCGCTGCAGCTCGGCAACACGCCGGCGGTCTGCCGCAAGTCCTACGTCTGCCCTCGCCTGCTCGACGAGTACATGGAAGGAAAGCCGTTCGAAACGCTGCGCAAGACGAGAGGCGGAAGTCCCGTCGTGCGCAGCGGATTGTCGATGGAAGAACGTGCGCTACTGCGATTTCTGCGCGAGACGATTGCGGATCGGAGATCGCGGCCGAGGGCGGCGTAGTGGGTTCGTGGGCTCGTGGGCACGTGGGCACGTGGGCACGTGGGCACGTGGGAGCGCGGCAGGGAGCCCCTCAGCCCACGCACCCTCGCAGCCACGCACGCTATAAATTGACCGCCTTCATCGCCCCTTCGTGATACCGCGCCCCCGCCGCCGCCCCCACGGGCAGCACTGCGTCGATGCGCTGCAGTTCCTCCTCGGTCAGCTTCACATCGACTGCGCCGAGGTTGTCGTCGAGGTAGTTGATGCGCTTCGTGCCGGGAATCGGAACGATGTCCTCGCCCTGCGCGAGCACCCACGCGAGGGCGAGCTGGCTCGGCGTCACGCCCTTCTCTTTCGCGATCGATTCGATCTCCTCGACGAGCTGCAGATTCTTCGCGAAGTTCTCACCCTGGAATCGCGGCGACTGGCGCCGATAGTCATCCGCCGGCAGATCGTCGAACGACTTGAACTGTCCGGTCAGGAATCCGCGGCCGAGCGGACTGTACGCAACGAATCCGATCCCGAGCTCTCGCACCGTCGGCAGAATCTCGTCCTCGGGGTCGCGCGTCCACAACGAATATTCGGTCTGCAGCGCCGCGATCGGATGCACCTTCGCCGCTCTTCGAATCGTCGCCGGCGCGGCTTCGGACAATCCGAGGTAGCGCACCTTCCCCTGCTTCACCAGCTCGGCCATCGCGCCGATCGTCTCCTCGATCGGCACCTTCGGATCGACGCGGTGCTGGTAGTAGAGATCGATCACGTCGACGTTCAGGCGGCGCAGACTCGCATCGCACTGCTGAACGATGTACTCGCGATCGCCGCGCACGCCGAGGAATTCGCCGTTCGGTCCGCGGACGTTGCCGAACTTCGTCGCGAGGACGACGTCGCTGCGGCGTCCGGCGATGGCCTTGCCGACGAGCTCCTCGTTGCGGCCGACGCCGTACATGTCGGCGGTGTCGAGGAAGTTGCCTCCTTCATTCAGAAAGCGGTGAATGACGCGGATCGACTCCGCATCGTTCTGCTGGCCCGGCTCGTAGAACTCGCTCATCCCCATGCAGCCGAGGCCGAGCGCCGAAACACGCAGTTCAGATCCGAGTTGACGTTGAATCATCGTTGTTCCTTTCATAGGGGCAATATCGTCCCGCGGCGTGAATCGTTCAAGATCGAGAACTGGAGAAACTTTGCCCGATCCTGCAAAATAGCGGACGAATGAGCACACGACTGGCCGAGCTTCTCTCGCCACTGGCGACCGGCGAGGGGATGAGCAATTCGATCCTCGACGCCGTCCGCTTCATGCGCAGCACGAAGCGAATTCCGCGCCGTCCGATCCTCTACGAGCCCGGTATTTTCATCATTGCCCAGGGCCGCAAGCGCGGTTTCCTCGGCGGACGCGTCTACACGTACGACGCGAAGAATTACCTCGTGCTCTCCGTGCCGCTGCCGTTCGAGTGCGAGACCGAGGGCACACCGCAGAAGCCGCTGCTCGGACTGAGCGTGAGCGTGAATCCGGCGACCGTCGCGGAGCTGCTGATGGAGATGGATGACGCGCCGCGCGTTCCGATCGCCGCGCCGCGCGCGATCTACGCGACGCCGCTGAACGAAGGTCTGTGCGACGCAGCCACGCGTCTGCTCGAATGTCTTTCATCGCCAACCGATGCGCGCATCCTCGGACCGCAGATCGTCCGCGAGATCACGTACCGCGTGCTGCGCGGCGAACAGGGCGGCGCATTGCGCGCGCTCGCCGCAAGGCACACGCACTTCGGCCAGATCTCGAAAGCGCTGCGGCGCATGCACACGGAGTATTCGAATGCGGTCGACATCGAATCGCTCGCCCGCGAGTCGGGCATGAGCGTGTCGGCGTTCCATCACAACTTCAAGACGATGACCTCGTCCTCGCCGCTGCAGTACCTGAAGACGATCCGCCTGCACAAAGCGCGCATGCTGATGGTGAGTGAAGGCCTCGGCGCCGGTAGCGCGGCGGGACGGGTGGGCTATGAGAGCCCGTCGCAGTTCAGCCGCGAGTTCAAGAGGCTGTTCGGCGCAACGCCGGCCGAAGAAGCGGCGCGGCTGCGGGTGACGCTGGGGTGAACCTCCATTTGCTCGCCACGCTGTGTCGAATCGGGTAGATTGCTTCAATGCTGACGAAAGTCGCGATCGGTAATTTCCGAAGTATCGAGCGCGCCGAACTGAAACTCGGGCGGATCACAGTGCTGTTTGGTGCGACGTCTGCCGGAAAATCGAGCCTCTTCTATGCCTTACTGGCGTTGCGCAATTTTGTGCTGAATCCAGCACAGCCGGTCGATGGCCTGTTCAATCTTGGATTCCAGAATCTCGGCGGGTTCGACGCCTGCATCTTCAATCATCAGCAGTACAGCGCAATGCATGTGGAAACCGAGTTCGATCTCGGAATCGCTGGCGGATTGTATAGTCTCGACCTGCGTAGCGATCTCGCGGCGCTGAAGACGCGATTCAGTGACGGCTTTGAGATGAGCACGACGGTTGCGGTTCCTTTCAATCTGTCGAAAAATTGGTCGTTCACCCGCGAAATCGATGGTGAGAAATTCACGATCCATTGGAATGGGATTGGATCAACGGTTAAGCCTGAGGAGTTCTCCAGCGAAAATGAATTCACCGCCTTCAGGCTGGCTGCCTATTTCAACGGACCGGTCGAGTCGCTGAAGCGGATCGACATTTGCCCTCATCGGCGAGGCTTCTTTAAACCCAATTACACGGCGGTGCCGTTGTCACCAACACCGACGACCGAAGACGAAGTGGCATCACTGATCATCAGTGATCACAACGCCGCACCGAGAATCTCGCTTGATACGACAGACATCTTTGGCCGCGACTTTCGCACGTTTACGCCTCCGGGAACAGCAACGACATTCTTCCAGACGATGGACCGTGGCGCGCGCGTTCCGTCGTGGCTGGTGAACGACGGCTTCGGCGTCAATCAAGTGGTGTACATGCTCTCCAAGATTCACCGGCCGGATGTGCAGACGATTCTGGTGGAAGAACCGGAAGTCCATCTGCATCCGACGATAGTACGCAAATTCGCGAGAGCAATTGCCCGTATTGCCCTCGAGGACGACAAGCAAATCATCTTCACCACTCATAGCGAGCAGTTCCTGCTATCGCTTCTGGCATGCGTGAAAGAAAAGCTCATTACGCCCGATGACCTGATTTGCTATCACGTAACACGTCCACAGCGACAGAGCGTTTTCGAGCTTCAGGCAGTGTCACCTGAAGGCCAGATCTCAGGCGGGTTGTCGTCATTCGTTGAAAGTGAGCTCGCCGACATCCGGACATTTCTGGAGACATCGGAGAAGGCTTGACGGCGTACGTCGTCAACGAATGGCTTTGGGCCGATTTGAGCGGTAGCAACAGGCCCGCAAATCAGCTCGAGACGTTCGATTTTCTGCAAGCGTTCAGCCGCTCCGACGCACAGATGATCGTGGTCATCGGCAGCGCGTTCGACCAGAAGGCATGGTCGCTCTGCAGCTCACACTCAACGGTATTGGCCGCTATTGGAAAAGCGTTCGTCACGCAGATTCGCATCAATAGCGATCGCTGCAGACTTCTTCAGCCGCACGAAGTGTTGCCGCTGCCTGACGAACTACTGCGGGCGGTCAAGCCGGACGATCACTATCTCGTGCAAGCCTGCCTCGCAGTTCCTTCTGCGATCCTGGCCACAACCGACGCGCCGTTGAGCAAAGCAGTCAAGGCGCACGGCATTCAGTGCGTTTCGCGTATCGACATGATTGCCGCAATCTGCCGAAAGTAGCCGGTTGCCGGTGGCAACTGCCAACGGCAACCGGCAACGTCAACTCAGAACGTCTCGCCGATCCAGAACTCCGTGCGGTACTTGCCGGTCGTCGACTTGCCGTCGAACCGCTTGGCGAAATCCCAGTGCAGTTCGAGGCCGAGGAAGTTGAAGGAGAAGCCGTAGCCGAGGGCGGCTTTGGCGTCGACGAGGCGGTGTTCGTGCTGGAACGTAAACGGCTGGCCTTTGAAATTCGCGGCGCCGATGTCGAAGAAGAGATTGCCGCGCACGTTCTGGAACACGAGGATCGGCGTCGCCAGCACGTCGACCAGCGGGAAGCGATACTCGAAATTGGCGAAGCCCGCACGGGTGCCGATGAACGAACGGAAATCGTAGCCGCGCAGCGTATTCAGTCCGCCGAAGTAGTAGAAGTTCGGGAAATTACCGGTCGAATAACCGGCGAACAGACGCGCGGCGAGCAGCGAGCGCGACGTCACCTGGAAGTACTGGCGCGCATCGATCGTGATGTCCTGCGTCAGCGTGCCGTGCTGCTTGATGTCGGGCGCGTAGGTCGCGGTCAGATCGTAGCGATGGCCGGAGATCGGGCCGAACTGCTTGAAGATCGTCGTATCGCCGCTGAACGTCGACGTCACCAGCGGGAAATTGTCGCGGCGTGACACGTAGCCGAGCACCGTGACGCCGCCGAGGTCGAACAGCTGCGGGTAATTGATCTGGCGGCTCTCGTAGCCGCCGCCGACGTCGATGCGGTGATAGCGCGTGAACGGATAGCTGATCAGGCCGATCGCACCGGTCTCGCGATAGACCTGGTGGCGATCGAATCCCGTCTGCTCCGCATTGACCGCGGTGAAGAACGAGCGGTCGTCGAAGACGCGGAAGCCCCAGTTCATGCGGTGCTGCAGATCGAAATAGAGGAAGTCGAAGTTCGAGAACGACGACACCGAATCGAGCGAGGCGATGAAGCGCCGGTTGCCGAGCATGTCGCTCATGTAGATGACCGACCGCGACACGAACAGCTGATCGGAGCTGACGCCCGCGTTCACTTCGACGTCATCGATGTAGAGCTTGCGGCTGTGCGCCGATTCGATCTTCTCCGGATCGATCGCCACTTCCACCGGCGGCTGGAACGCTGACCGCGCCTCGGCCTGCAGCGGCGCAGACGGCAGTTGCACTTTCTCCGCGGCGTGCAGCGGCTTGTCGGTCGTCGTCGAGAACAGCTGCCAGCGTGCCTTGTAATACGACGAGAAGACCATCCGCTCTTTATTGTTCGTGCCGGTAAAGACCACCGGCGTGAAGCAGCCGCCGACGACATCGGTGTACTGCAGCAGATCGCCGTTCTCGAGATTCAGCGAGTAGACGTTGTACGCGGCGTAATTCGTCGGATCGGCGGCCGGCGTGTCGCCTTCGCGCTTCGCCTTGTTCTCCGCGGCCTCCAGGATGTTCGCCGCCTGCTCGACGTTGCGGCCGGTCTGGCGATCGGACGAGAAGAAGATGCGCTTGCCGTCCGGCGTGAAGTACGCATCGACGTCGTTCCAGTCGCCGGTGGTGAGCTGGTAGCGCTCCGCCGGATTCGCGGCATTCAGCCGGAAGAGCTTCGCGTAACCGTTGACCACCGACGAGTAGATCAGCCACTTGCCGTCGGGCGAGAAGACCGGCGCGCCGTCGAAGAACTTGTCGTTCGTGATGTTCGAGAGCGCGCCGCTGTCGAGATCGTAGAGGAAGATGTCGGGCTGATTGCCGAGGAAGCCGGAGAACGCGATCTTGTGTCCGTCGGGCGAGTAGGTCGGATTGAGCTGCTGCTCGACCTTCATCGGAATCGACTTCTCGATCCGGCCGGTGAGCGGATGAATCAGCAGCAGGTTGCGGCCGCGCTCTTTCTTCGCGAAGACCGCGATCTGATCGCCGTTCGGTGCCCACGCGATGTCGCGGCCGAACACGGGACCGACGGTGAACGCCTGCACGATCGGATATTCGTAGCGGCTCGTGTAGCCGGGCGTGAGGTTCTTGAGCAGCTTGCGGTCGGGGATGTTGAAGACCGCCACGTCGACGTCTTCCTTGTACGTGGTGAAGCCGGCGAGCAGGTCGCCCGACGGCGACGGCACGGGCGAGATCTCATCGCTCGGATTGTCGGGCTGGATCTTGAACGGATCGCCGTACTCGATCGGCTCGCCTTTCGCGATCAAGGCCGGCAGGTACTGCTTGCGCAGCCACGTGCGGAAGTGGGTGTCGAATTCGTCGGGCGTGACGTCGAACGCGCGCTTGAGCGCCTTGTCGACGGAGCTGCCGAGGGTGTTGCGATATTCGTAGACGAAGTCGCGGATGCCTTCCCAGCCGTACTTCTGCTGGATGTACTTGAACACCGCGTGACCGAAGCGGTATGCGAAGTAGCCCTGCGGGTTGCGCGTGATTGCCGGCACCTGGTCGTTGACGACCGCGTCGCGCAGCACCATGCGGTCCTTGGAGTCTTCATCGCTCGCCATGAACGAGGCGAGACCTTCCATCATCCACGTCGGCGGATTGGCGGTGACGGTCTTTCCGAGCTTGCCCTGAAAGAGGATCTCGTACTCGAAGATGTGCGTCAGCTCGTGCTGGATGACCTGCGCGTTCTTCTCGTCCGTGTTGTCGATGGGGATGACCATCCGGTTGCGCGCCGGCTCGGCGAACGCGCCGACGCCTTCCGGGATGAAGTTGAGATCGACGTTGGTCTGCTCGAACGCGGAGTGCGTCGCGTAGTAGATCAGCGGGATCTTCTTGGAGATCTGGTAATTGAACTTGCGGGAGAGATCGTCGTACGCGCTCTCCGCGGCATCGACCACTTTCTGCAGCGACGCCTTCTCTTCGTCATAGAAGTACACGTCGAAATGCGTGGAGTGGTAGATGCTCCAGTGGAACTGGTCGTAGACGATTTTGTTCTGGCCGAAGGGGAACGCGGGGAGTGCAGCGAAGATGATGACGAGCAGCGTGATGAAACGCTTCACGATTCCTCCGATTGCGCCTGACTCATTCAGTGAAAACGTACCGACTGGCCGAGGTGTCCTGTGACACGAAGATGCCGACGAGCTGCGTTTCGAGTGAGCGCAGGTTCTCGAACAAGCCGAGGATCTCGTCGTAGTTGCGCTGGTCGAATTCCTTGAAATCGCGGAAGTTCTCTTCCAGCACTTTCTCGCCCGTGTCGGCATTGAAGATCGCGATGTCGATGTCGAAGACGAAGCCGGTCGTCTCCACCAGCACCTGCCGGTAGTACGTCCGCCCATCCGCCGGCGACGTGTACTCCTCGGTGCGATATCCCGACTTGTCGTTGATGTCGAAATCGACGATGCCGGAGACGATGAAGTCGGCGCCGGTCCGCGCGCCGAGGTCCTTCCAGTAATCGCGATTGGCCTCGAGCGCCTTCATGTCGCTGCCCGGAAGCTTCGTCTGGCTGGGCACATCGATGATGCGGAGCTTCGTGCTCTTGGTCAGTTGCTTGCGGAGGTAACGCTGGAACTCCGACTGCACGTCGACTTTCGACGAGCGGTCTGTTTTCCGTTCGCCGTTATTGGCGATGACGAACGGTGCGACGGCGATTTTTTCGTCGCCGGTGATGGCCAGCTTCGGCTTCACCGGCAGCTTCAGTTTGACTTCGAGAACGCCGGCGAATGCGGCGAGCGGGACGAGCGCGGCTGCGAGCGTGATCGCCACTCGTTTCATGTCATTGACCTCCCTGGGGCGGCTTCTGCTGCGGCGGCTGCGGCTGATCGGATGGAGGCGTCTGCCCCGGCGGCGTGGGCGGCGCAACCGGCTGCGTTCCTTCCATCGGAACTCCCGGCGGCGGAGGCACCAGCGGTGCGACGCCGACGGTCGGCTGCGACGACGTCTGCGCGGACGGCGTCGTGGTCGATGCAGTCTTCTGCGGCGTGCGCTTCTTGTTGCGCGAGGTGAACTCGACGAAGCGGCTGTAGTTCTTCTGGATGTACTGATTGCCCTTATCCAGCTTCAGCGCTTCGAGGTACTCGCGGCGCGCCTTCTCGAAGTCGCCGTTCGCCTCGTACGCGACCGCGAGGTTGTTGTGCGCCATCGCGTCGCCCGGGTTGATGGCGATGGCGCGCTGGAAGCGGAACATCGCTTCGCGCCAGAGGTTCATGCGGGCCATTTCCACGCCGAAATTTTCCTGCTGCCGGGGGCGCTCGACGGGCATGGCACTGGTGGTGGAAGTCGTCGCGTGAGAGCACGACAATCCGAGGAGGGCGGCGGTCGCGAGGACGGCCGCAATGAACCGTAAATCCCGCGTCATGAGTGAGTTTCTCCTGGTGAATGTTTGGCGATTATAATCACTTTGGCCAACCTCTCCACTGGCTCTCCTCTCTTCACACCAACGTATTCATGAATGAACAACCGCGCGATCTGCTGATCGCATGGTCATTGCTGCCATTTCTCAATCCGAATCGGACACGCCTGCTGCTGGAAATGTTTGGTGAGCCGCCTTACGCGGCTTGCAAAGCGTCTTCCAGCCTACTCGCATCACTCCTAAGCATTGATCAAACGCAGGCGGAACAGGTCAGAGATCCGTTACAACTGAACGGCGCTCGCGTCGATGCATTACGCGATTCCACGATCACTCTCGCGGATGCCGATTACCCTTCGCTGCTGCGCGAGATCATCGATCCGCCGCTCGCGTTGCACTTCCGCGGTGATCGCTCGCTGCTCGCGCAGAAATCGATCGCCATCGTCGGCTCGCGGCGCGCATCGCCGTACGCGATCAACGTCGCGCGCCAGCTCGGCGACGACCTCGCGCGCAACGGATTGCTGATCGTCTCCGGACTCGCGCGCGGCGTCGACGCAGCCGCACACGAAGCCGCACTCGATGCCTCGTTCCCGACCATCGCCGTCCTCGGCACCGGCATCGACATCGCGTATCCGCGCACCAATCGCGCGCTGTACAAACGGATCGTCGATCGCGGCCTGCTGCTCAGCGAGTTCCCGCCCGGCACTCCCCCGCTCGCGCTGAACTTCCCGATCCGCAACCGCGTGATCTCCGGCCTGACCTCGGGCACGATCATCGTCGAGGCGACATCGCGCAGCGGATCGCTGATCACCGCACGCATGGCCGCGGAACAGAATCGCGACGTGTTCTGCGTCCCCGGCTCGATCTTCTCGCAGGGATCGGAAGGCACGCATCGACTGATCCAGTACGGCGCGAAGCTCGTGCACGACGCGAACGATGTGCTCGAAGAGTTGAAGATGCCGCTGATGTCGCGCGGCGCGCCGCCTGAGCCCGAGTCGCCGCTGCGCGAAGTGCTCGCCGCGTTCACGCGCGATGAAGGAATCGACGTGGAGTCGATCGCGACGAAGCTGAAACGCGCACCGGCTCAGCTCGCCGAGCCGCTGTTGCAACTGGAGCTGGGCGGGTGGATTCGGGCGCTCCCCGGCGCCCGATACGTGAGGGTGAAGTAACCCCCCCGTCATCCCGAGCGTAGTCGAGGGACCTGGGTGGCCGGGGCGGGGCGCCACCCGCCCCGGGTCCCTCGACTACGCTCGGGATGACGCATAAACTAGCGTGCTTGCTTCGCAGACTCCTCCCGCTGTTGCTGTTCGCGGCGATTGCCGCGCACGGCGACCCGCTGCCCGCGGACCTCCGCGGCGGTCACTTCGCGACCTTCACGCTCGACGCGAAATACGTCGACGCGCGCGCCGAGGAGTGGGAGGCGTTTCTCTCTGTCGACGGCGGGCAGTTCTACTCCGTCCGGCTCACGCCGCACCTCGACATCACCCTCCGCAGCTACGACGTCCTCCTGCCGAACGTCGAGTCCGCAGATGCGCGGATCCTGATCCGCACCGGCAACGAGCGTGTGGAACGCCTGCAGGAAATCCCGCAGCACTTCCGCATCCACGCCGATCCGGATGCCGTCGCCCCGCTCGCGCGCTCCGCGAACCATGCCCCCGAGGCCGCGCGGCCGGGCGAGGCGAACGTCGTGGTGTGGGCCGATGCGAGCGGCATTCACTCGACGAACACCATTCCGCACAACTGCCACGACACGCTGCGCAACGAAACCAGCGAAGAGTGGCCGACCGTCGTCCCCGCGCACTTCACACTCGCGCGCGAAACGGCCGTCTCGCGCCGCATCACTGAGCAACTCAGCAACTCAGCAACTCAGCAACCCCAAAAAAACAACATCCTCCTTCTCATCACGCGCTTGAACGTGTAGGGCGAGCTCTCAGCTTGCCGGGGACAAGCTGAGAGCTTGTCCTACACACACCCATCCACGCAGAGAAGAGGAGACACACCCATGCGCATGCGCCTCGCGTTTGCGTTCGTACTTTCGTTCGGACTAGCCGCACTCGCCCAGTCGCCCAACACCGCGACTCTCGTCGTCAACGTCGTCGATCAGGCCGGAGCGGCCGTCGCCGGCGCGAAGATCTCCGTCCTCAACAATGCCACCGGCGCATTTCGCGAAGCCGCGGCGATGAAGGACGGCAATGCGGTCATTCCTGCGCTGCCGCTCACCGGCACCTACACCGTCACCATCAACAAAGAAGGCTTCGCGCCTGAGGAGCGGACGAACATCACGCTCCGCTCCGGCGAGACGGCCACGCTGAAAGTGAAGCTCGTCGTCGGCGGGAAGGCGGAAGAAGTCACCGTCTTCGGCACTGCGGAAGGCGTCCGCGCCGATCCGCAGATCGGCCGCCGTTTCGACAGCAAGCAGATCGACGAGACGCCGATCCTCGGGCGCAAGCTGTCGACGCTGCCGCTGCTCAACGCCGCATTCCGTCAGGCGAAAGGCACCGGCGATCTCTTCGTCAATCAGACGTATTTCGCCACCGGCGCCGGCTCGCGCCGCACCACCACGTTCACGCTCGACGGCGCCAACAACGACGAAGCGTGGGGCCGTCAGACCATGATCGCCACCGTTCCCCTCGGCGCGGTGCAGGAAGTCACCGTCTTGTCGAATGCCTTCTCCGCCGAATACGGCTGGACGGCCGGACCGGCGGTGAACGTCGTCACGAAATCGGGCACGAACACCATTCGCGGCGAAGGCCTCTTCCTCTCGCGCCCCGGCACGTCGCAGGCGAAGACGTTCTCGACGAAAGGCTTCTGCCCGCCGTCTGTCGAGAGCTGCGTCACGCCGTCGACGCTGCAGGCGATCAATCCGGTCGACATCCCCGATCGCCTCAATCAGTACTCCGGCTCGATCGGCGGCGCGATCATTCCGAATCGTATGTTCTTCTTCGCCGCCGCCGACTGGACGCGCCAGAACCGCACGACGTTCCTCTCGCCGTCGCTGCCCGCGTTCGTCCTCCCCGCCGACGGCAACCTCGCGTGGACCGGCCACTATCGCCAGACGCTCTTCAACGGGCGCCTCGACGACATCCTCACGCAGAGCCAGACGCTGATGCTGCGCGCGAATGTCGATCGCATGTCGGACGACAATCCGCAGGATGCGGTCGGCGGCACGAGCGCGCCGTCCGTCGCGCGCCGCTACTCGCGCAAGGCATGGACGGCGCAGGTCAATCACACCGCGACGTTCGACATCGATGTGCTGAACGAAGCGCGCTTCGCATACCTGCACGGCGGCCCGGTGACGAAGTGGGAAGCGCAGACGCTCTCCACGACGTACACCCGCGCCGGCTCGGTGCCGTTCACGATCGGCCAGTCGCGCGCCGCGGACCTCTGGGGCCATCAGGCGCAGCTCGCCGATACGCTCTCGTACTCGCACGGAAATCATTACCTCCGCTTCGGCGGCAGTGTGATTCGCCACACTTCCGGCGGTTTCGGCTCGGAGCCCGGCACCGCGATCCTCGGCACGTTCACGTTCAAGAACACGACGACGAAGCCGTTCGATCAGCTCACGCTCGCCGACGTGCAGCAGTACACGCAGCCGATCGACTTCGGCATCAACCGCTACAAGCTCACGCAGCGCCTCTACACCGCGTTCGTGCAGGACAGCATCCGTCTGCGCGACCTCACGCTCGACGCCGGCCTGCGCTGGGATCGCCAGACGCTCACCGATGCGAAGAAGAATTTCCAGCCGCGCCTCGGCTTCGGCTGGCATCCGAACGGCGACTCGCGCACCGCGATCCGCGGCGGCTACGGCCTGTACTACACGCAGATCCAGTCGAACCTGTTCGCGTCTGCATTGACCGGCGGGCTCGATGGACTCACGACGTACACCGCGACGCCGGGCCAGTTCGGCTTCCCGACCTGCCTCACCGGCGGCTGCCTGCCGCTCGCATTCGATCCGAAGACGCTGGCGCCGTCGCAGCTGCCGGCGCGCGACATCACGATCCTCCCCGGCCAGCGCGCGTTCTACGAAGCGCAGTTCGCGAAGTACGGCCTCAATTTCGACAAGCTCCCGTTCTATCCCGATGAGCTGAAGAACTCGAAGAGCCAGGTCGCATCCATCGGCGCGGAGCGCGAAGTGATCAAGGGCCTGTTCATCGGCAGCGACTTCGTGCATCAGCGCTGGACCGATCTCGTTCGCAGCGTCGATCTC
>DATEZA010000120.1:0-10108 GCA_035255945.1 Thermoanaerobaculia bacterium | reverse complement strand
CTGTTCGGCAATCTCGATCCCGATCGCGTGCAGTTCACGATGGGACGCGATCTCGTCCTCGAGCCGAAGACTGCTGAACCATTGAACTACTTCATTTATCCACATGCCGAGGCGAACGGCGCGGAGGTCGGGACGCCTTCGGTCGCGTTGGAGTTCAAGGACGCGGGGTGACGGGGGCGCCTCCGGCGGGCGGGCACGGCCCGCTGCGTTTGTGGGCCTAGCCAGGGTGCACGCCTCTCGCGCTGAGCGTGTTTTACGCGAACCGAACGCAGCGGGCCGAGCCCGCCCGCCGGAGGCGCCTCGTCGTTCCTCACTCCTCGATCCGATACACCCGGATCGACTTCCCGATGTGCATCACCGGCTGGTATGCCTCCAGCCAGCGATACGGCTCGCCCACATCGTGTTCGTTCGTCGACGCAAGGCGCATTCCGGTCTCTGACGCGACGATCCAGCCGGCCGCCTTCGTGTAGGGCTGAAGGCCGTAGCCTTCGATCGGATGGCGCGAGAGGTCGATGCTGCCGTACCAAACGATCCCGACGTTGCCCGGATGCGTGCGGTTCTGCCAGCGGATGAAGCGCTCCCAGTCCTGGCCCCAGTCGAGATTGCTGTCGGTCGCGATCTGTTCGGGATGACGCGCCAGCTCGTTGAAGTACGGGAGGTAATCGGGATGCGCGAAGGCACCCGCCGCGACGAGCCATAAACAAAGCGATGCTAGAGCTGTGCGGCCGAACAGCATGCCGCGCGTCTCGTTCCACGCCGTGATGATGCCGAACGCGGCAACGATCGCGAATGCCGCATACAACGGCACCACGTGCCGCACGCCGACATTGATGTGGCTCGGCATCACCGACACGAGAATCGCCAGGCCGGCAGCGAGCGGAAGCCAGCCGCGGCGATGACGCGCGACCGCCACGACACCCCACGCGAACAACAGCAGGAACGCGAGCGGCGTTTTGTAGAAGAGGAGCACCGGAAAGTAGGAGCGGAAGCCGAAGCGGTTGTATTCGCCGAGGAGGTAGGCGAGCTGGCCGTGCCGGTTGTGGATGGCGAGGGCGCCGATCCCGGTGAAGAATTGCGGCGCCGGCAGCGGCACATGCCTGGCCATCCAATCGAAATGCGACATCTCCTCCACCACCACCGTCGGCGCGTTCGGATGACTGTCGATGATCGTGCCGAACGAGAATCGATAGCCGGCCCAGAGCACGAACAGCAGCACCACCGCGGAGATGGCGATCCCTTTGAGGTGCTTCACGCGCAGCCGGTATGCGTAGACGAGCGCCGCGACGATGAAGAAGGGGACGAACGAGAACTTGCCGAGCGTCGCCAGGCCGCAGACGGCGCCGAGCTCGATGGCGCGGCGGACGCCCGGCAATTCGATGAAGCGCTCGAGCACGAGCATGGCGACGGGAAAGAGTCCGATGATCGTGGCGTCGGTCGTCGCGAGGCCGCAATGCGCGAGCAGCGTCGGTTGCAGGGACCAGAGCGCGGCGGCGACGAGGCCGGTGATCGGATCGAACACGCGCCGTCCCCACACAGCGACGGCGATCACGCCGATGATCAGGAAGATGAGATTGCCGATGCGCGCGAGCTCGACGTTCCGCATGTACTGGCGGTCGTGGTAGAGCAGTTCGTTGCCGGCGACGACGTCCCACTGCGCGAGCGGCTTCGGCGCGCCTTTCAGCACGAGCGGCAGCGCGGCGAGCGCTTGCGCGAGCGGCGGGTGGAGGAGATCGCGCGGATACGGCGCGCCGGTGAGCCACGCGTAGCCGTTCGCGATGTGGCTCGGCTCGTCGGTGGTCGCGTTGAAGATGTGGAACGTGGCCGCGACGCGGATGACCGCGACGGCGCAGATGATGGTGAGGATCAGGCGATAGCGCACTCATTCGCATTATCTCCGAGGAGCGCGAGCGTCTCGCCCGGGGTTGCTGGGGCGGTGATCGCCGGACAGCAACTGGTGTGGCGCCGGCGACCTCGCCGGCGGATCCGCCGCCGAGTCGGCGGCGCCACACACGATGGACGCGGACGGTCCCGTTTTCCTACTGTCCGCTCTATCCAAATCGCAACTACGGCGATCGGGCGGGACGCCCGCTCGCTGCGGACGAGACGTCCGCGCTCCGCAGCACGCGGCCGGGCAACGCGGGGGTCATCGCGCCGTTCTGCAGCACCGGGGTGCCGTTCACGATCACGTTGCTGATCCCTTCCGAAAAATGATGCGGATCTTCGTACGTCGACACATCGCGGATGGTCTTCGGATCGAACACCACCACATCCGCTTTCATCCCTTTGCGCAGCAGACCGCGATCCTTGAATCCGGCGCGCGAGGCGGCGAGGGACGTCATCTTGCGCACCGCTTCTTCGAGCGTGAAGAGATGCTGATCGCGCGCGTAGTAGCCGAGGATGCGGGGGAAGGTGCCGTATGCGCGGGGATGCGCGCCGACTTCGCGCATCACGCCGACGACTGCGCCCGAATCCGATCCGACTGCGACCCAGGGCTGCTTCATCACGTAGCGCAGGTCGTCTTCGCGCAGACCGAAGTAGATCGCGATCGGCGACGCGCTGCTCATCTCGAACAGACGCAGCACTGCCTCCTGCGGCGTGGTGTTCATCAGCCGCGCGATCTCATCGAGCCGCTTGCGCTCGAACTTCTGCTTCGCATCGGCGGGCGCGTTCGGCAGGTTGCGCACGAGGATGCCGTTCGCGTCGGCGATGCGCAGGTTCTGCGCGACGCGCGCGCGTGTCGCCGGATCTTTCAGCGATGCGACGAACGCGAGATAGCCCTTCTCCTGCGCCCACGCCGGCACGATCGAGATCAGGTCCGTCGATGTCGCGGTGTACGGATAGATACTCCCTGCGACGTCGAGTCCGCTCTTCCGCGCCTCCTCGATTTTCGCGACGACTTCGGGCATGTGCCCGCGCATCGTGCCGCCTACTTTGATGTGGAAGATGTTGACCGGCACGTGTGCCTCGCGGCCGATGCGGAATGCTTCGTCGAGCGCGCTGATGATCTCGCCCGATTCGCTGCGGAGATGCGTCCAGTACGACGGCGTGTGTTTCGCGAGCGCGATCAGCTCCGGCGTTTTCGCGAAGCGTCCCGGCGGGTAGATGAGTGCGGTGGTCATGCCGACGGCGCCTTCGTGCACTGCCTGCTCGACGATGCGCTCCATCTGTTGCAGTTCGGCAGGCGTCGGATCGCGATCGACGGTGCCGATGACGATCTCGCGCGGATTCGCGGCGCCGATGTAGAACGCGAAGTTGATCGCGCTGCCACGTTTCTCGACGGTCTTCATGTAATCGGCGAGCGATCGCCACGTTGCTTCGGGGAAGCCGGCGATCTTCGTGCGATTGATCTCCGCCGCCATCGCGTCATTGATTGGGCCGGGCGAATGTCCTTCTCCCGTCACTTCCGTCGTGACGCCCTGCCGTACTTTCCCCTCGACGTGCGGATCGATCAGCACCGAGCCCTCGGAATGCCCGAGGAGATCGATGAAGCCGGGCGTGACGACCTGATTCTTCGCGTCGATGGTGGTGGTCGCGGTTTTATGCGAGAGATCGCCGATGTCGATGATCGTGTCGCCGCGGATGCCGATGTCCGCGCGGACGCGCGGCGCGCCGGAGCCGTCGATGACCTCCCCGTTGCGGATCAGGATGTCGAAGTCGCCGTGGAGGACAGGCGCCCCCGCCTGTCCGGATGGTTGCGAGCACGCGAGCACGAGCATGAGGAGCAAGTAACGCATGCAAGAACTGGAGTGCGGCGGCCATGCCGCCGCTGCTTTCCGAACCGCGGCCATGCCGCGGTGGCGGGGAGCGGCGGCAGCTATTCGCTCAGGAAGAGCTCGTTCGACCGGATGAACGCATTTCGCAGCAGCGAGATGTACGGCCGCTGGCTCTTGTACGTCTGCAGCAGCGCGTCCTTCTGCTTCTGCACCGTCGGCGTCAGCGGATACGTCGCCCACGAGTACGCGCGCATGCGCGACGGCGGCGAAAGCGGGCGCTCAGGCATGCGCACGAGCTTCGTCGCGATATGGCCGGAATGCACCAGGTAGCCGAGGCGGTGCGGGGAGATGTGCATGTCCTCGAGCGCGAGGTCGGTGAAGATCGCGGCGGCGGCGTGATCGGGATGCTCGTCGAATGCGACCGGCGCGATGACGGTCGTCGGCTGCGCGATGGCGATCACGCGCTCGATGTCGGTCATCACGCTGTCGTAGCGATACGCGCTGCCGGGCGACATCGCATCGCCGTACGGCACCGCGCGCTCTTTCGTCCCGCGCGAGCTGATCGTCGCGTTGCGATTGTCGAGAAGCGATTTGAGTCCGCGATCGGGATAACCGAGGACGAAGTAATGATCCTCACCGAGGCCGAGCATCTTCATCGCCTCGTGTGCTTCGGTGATACGCGTCTTGCCGACCGACAGGTAATTCGCCGCCGTCGGCTCGAGTGTCTTGTTGAGAATGCGCGCGGAGAAGCGGTTGCAATCGCCCGCCGTCAGGAACACGACGTACACCTCGGCGCCGTTGGCCAGCGCGTCGAATGCGTAGCCCGCGGCGCCGATCGTCTCGTCGTCGATGTGCGGCGCGACGATGAGGATTCGGTCACTCCGATCGGCGTGAACAATCCGCGGGTACTGCTTCACGTTCGCGTTTCCATTCAGAAGCAACAGACTCAGCAGGGTAATCAGACCAGGAACAAACATGGGACCGTGACAATAAATACCATGAAACGGCACCCTCGATTCCGTCGCGCGCTCTAGAATCGATGCCGATCGATGCACGAAATTAACAGGACGATCAATGCCTGCCGCCAGATCATCGCCGCCGGACAACGCGGCGTACTGGTGACCGTGCTCTCCACAAAGGGCTCCACATATCGCCGCGCCGGCGCGCGTGCGGCGATCGGAGAGCGCGGCGAATGCACCGGCGCGATCAGCGGCGGCTGCATCGAAAACGATCTGCGCGAGCGCGCGGACATCTGGTCCGAGGGCGCGGCGGCGCGGGTCGTGACATACGACGCCACGCGTCCCGACGACATCGTTTTCGGCCTCGGCCTCGGATGCCGCGGGGTGATGGAGCTGCTGATCGAGCCGTTCGATGCATCGCGTCCGCCGCGCATCGTCAGCGAGTTCCGCTGGAACGGACGCAAGCCGGTGAGCTGGTCGACGATGCTCGACGGCCGCGTGCTGCTGACGGAGACGATTCTTCCGGAGCCGTCGCTGGTGATCTTCGGCGGCGGTCCCGATGTCGCGCCGGTCGCGCGCATCGCGGAGGCGGTGAGCTGGCGCGTCGCGGTGGTGCGTCCGCGCGATGTGCATCCCGAGGAAGTGAAGGAGAAGGTCGACCTCAATGCGTTCGACGCGGCGGTGGTGATGACGCACAACTATCTCTACGACCTCGCGCTCCTCTCTGCGATTCTGCCGAGCAGCATCGAGTACGCCGGCCTCCTGGGACCGAAATCGCGCGGCGAGGAATTGCTCGCGCAGATCGAGCACGTCACCGCGGAGCAGCGCGCGAAGCTGCACAGCCCGATCGGCCTCGACCTCGGCGGCGACACGCCGGAGGAGATCGCGCTGTCGATCATCGCCGAGGTGCAGGCGGTGCTGCGGCAGCGAAGCGCCGCGTTCCTGCGGGAAACGACGGGACCGATTCACGAGACCGCGTGCGTCCAACCATAGTCATCCTCGCCGCCGGTTTTTCGCGCAGATTCGGCTCGCCGAAACAAACGTTCGTGTACGAAGGCGAGACGCTGCTCGCGCGTGCGGTGCGGATCGCTTTGTCTGTTTGTGACGATGTCGTGGTGGTCACGCGTCCCGAGTTTGTCGTTGACGGCGCGCGGGTGGTCATCAACGAGAACGCCGAGGAGGGGATCGCGTCGTCGATTCGCCTCGGTGTGTCTGCTTGCGATGATGCGGTGTTGTTGATGTTGTGCGATCAGCCGCACGTCACCGCATCGCACCTGCGCGCGATGATCGATGTGCATGCGCCGCTCGTCGCGACGGGATACGCGGGGGTTGTCGGTGTTCCCGCGCTGTTCGGACGCGAGTATCGCGATGCGCTGCTCGCGTTGCGCGGCGATCGCGGTGCGCAGATGTTGTTGGATGGGGCGGTGGTGATTCCGTGCGAAGAGGCGGCGGTGGATATCGACACGTCATCCCGAGCGTAGTCGAGGGACCTGCGTGGGTGGGTGGCTGGATCAGCGCGCCACCGCCCGCCCAGGTCCCTCGACTACGCTCGGGATGACGAAAACGCTAGAACCCGTAGCGCGCTTCGACGACCACCGCGTGTCCGTCCATATTCGGATCGGCACCCGACTGCGCGGCTGCGGGACGATCGCCCGTCACGCCCGTGAACTCCGCGCCGAGGCGCCAGTGCGAGGTCATGTCGTACAGCCACGCGAGCGTCCATGCGCGGCCATGCTCGCTGTTGTTCTCGGCGCGCGAGTGATCGCGCTCGAATGTCGCGAACTGTTCGATGCGCGCGGTGAAACGATTGCGTCCGTACTTGTGGGACAGCAGCGCGTACGTCGAATAGAAATCTTCCTGCACCCAGCCCCGTCCGAGGCCGCGGAAGCCCATGCCGGTGTTGCCGTCGATGTACTCGGCGGCGAGCACGGTCGAGTCCTGCGAGCCGAGCTCCGCGCTGACGAGATTGAAGCGCGTCTGCCACGAGTACTGATCGCGGTACAGCTCGCGCTCGCCGCGATTGTCGAGATGCGCGACCTGGATCATGCCGCGCTCCGGAATGGTGAAGCGGATGCGCTCCGCGAAGCCGGTGCGGCCGTCGAGATCGCGATCGAACGGCGTCGTGCCGTGGCGCTGATCGAGAAACGATTTCGGATCTTTGAACGAGAACAGCGGCGGCAGCGGAAGCGTCTCGCGAAATGTCGCGACCTTGCTCGATACCGCCCAGCCGCGCCAGCCGAGGAGCGTGCCCATCGTGTCGTTGCCGCGGAATGCGGTGCCGCCGATCGTGACCGCGGAAAGGCCGGCGAATTCGTGGCGGTATTCGAGGTCCGCACCGATCGGCCGCACTTCCTCCGCGATCCAGCTGTTCAGCGACGAGAAGGTGATCGCATACGGCGAGGTCCAGAGATTGCCGCGGTTTTCGCGCGAGGTCGGGAGGAAGAACATCCCGGCGCGCAATTTCAACTGATCGTGTGCGAGCGTCTGATGCGCTTCCGCATACGCCTCGGCGATGCCGGCGTGATCGAGATCGCGGTCTTTGCGCGCGATGCCGTGCACGTGGACGTCGAACCAGTTCGACGGCGTCCAGTCGGCGCCGAGCTGCGCCTGCGCGAAGGAGCCGTCGAGCCGGCCGAAGCCGCCGTCGAGCCACGACTTCGGGCCGTTCGTCGTAGCGCCGGCGCCGGAAAGGTAGCCGGAGAAGCGAAGCGTCTGAGCGTGCGAGACAGCGGACAGCAGACAGCAGACGGCGAGAAACAATTTACGCACGGGGCGGGAGTCTACCGCGAGGCGATGCGCGGGTCGCGCCACAAACCGATGACATGTTGACCGTAATCGATCGACACCAGGAATCGCGACAACAGCCGGTTGCCGACGTGCGCAACCGGGATGTTCGCGTAGCCGACATCGACCGCGCCGAAGTCCTGTTCCGCAATGCGCACGTGCGCGGTGCCGCGTCCCGGTGCTTTCGCGCGCGGCAGCACGACCGTGTCGGGCGACGCGGTGTCGACGATCGCCGGAATCGTTCTGCCATCGACGTCGATCGTGATCTCAGGATCTGCGCGGTAACGGAAGAGCGTCATGCCTTCCGGATGGATCCCCTCCTTCTGGTAGGTCAGGAGTCCCGCCCGGTAATCGATGGTGACCGCGCGATTGCCCCAGACATCGGCGCCGATGATCGCGTCGCCTGATTTGCCGAGGTCGAGCACGACGGGCGTGATGCGGATCGCTTCCTTCTGGCCGACGTCGAGCGCGTACGCCCTGCGCGGACCGATCAGCGCAACGAACTTCGGATCGAGCACGGAACGCGCACTGGCAGAGCCGAAGAAGAAACGGCCGTGGACGTTTTCGATGCGCGGCGTGGTGAGGAATAGCAGATTGTTTTGAATGGTGAAGGCGACGTTGACTTCCGTCCCGACCGGTTCGTCGTGCCACGGAAGAATGCCCGCGCATCCGATTGCGAACATCGCGGCGAGCGCGGTTGCGATCCCCTTCGTTTTCGAGTACATACCGACGCTCATCATGTAGGACAACCTGTCAGGTTGTCGGGGACAGGCTGAGAGCCTGTCCTACACCGGAGGATCTCAATTTCATGCTCAGCGAATTCAAGAACGAGCCTTTCACCGACTTTACCAAACCGGAAAACAAAGCCGCGATGGAGGCCGCCCTGCAGAAAGTGCAGTCCGAGCTCGGCCGCGAATACCCGCTGGTCATCGGCGGCGAGCACATCACCGGACTGAAGACCTACGACTCGTGGAATCCGTCGTACAAGGACCAGCTCGTCGGCAAGTTTCAAAAGGGAACGAAGCAACACGTCGAGCAGGCGATCGACGCCGCGTGGAAAGCGTTCGAATCGTGGCGCAAGCATCCGGTCGATGTACGCGCCGGACTGCTGGTCAAAACCGCTGCGTTGCTTCGCGAGCGCAAGCATGAGTTCTCCGCGACGATGGTGCTCGAGGTCGGCAAGACCTGGGTCGAGGCCGACGCGGACACCGCCGAGGCAATCGACTTCTGCGAGTTCTATGCGCGCGAGGCATATCGGTGGGGCGGCGAGCAGCCGATCACGAAGATCGCGGGCGAAGAGAACGAGCTCGTCTACATTCCGCTCGGCGTCGGCGCGGTGATTCCGCCGTGGAACTTCCCGCTCGCGATCATGGCCGGCATGACGACCGCCGCGGCCGTCACCGGCAACTGCGTGGTGCTCAAGCCGTCGTCGGACTCGCCGTGGATCGCGTGGCGCTTCTTCGCGCTGCTCGAAGAAGCGGGGATGCCTCCCGGCGTCGTCAACTTCCTCAGCGGTTCGGGCGGCGAGGTCGGCGATCCGCTGGTCACCCATCCGAAAATCCGTTTTATCTCCTTCACCGGTTCCAAGGAAGTCGGACTGCACATCAACCACGAAGCGGCGAAACCGCAGAAGGGACAGATGTGGATCAAGCGCGTGGTCGCGGAGATGGGCGGCAAGGACGCGATCATCATCGACCGCGAGACGAAGAATCTCGACGAAGCGGCGAGCGCGGCGGTCGCGTCGGCGTTCGGATTCCAGGGACAGAAGTGCTCCGCCTGCTCGCGGCTGATCGTCGATGAAGCGATCTACGACCAGCTCGTGCCGCTCGTGGCCGAGAAGACGAAGAAGCTGAAGCTCGGCGCGCCGGAGCTGCCCGACACGAACATCGGTCCGGTCGTCAACGAACGGTCGATGAAGAAGATCAAGGAGTACATCGACAAGGGAACGTCGGAAGGCGGCAGGCTCGTCGCCGGCGGCAACGTGCAGCCGGAGAACGGCTACTTCGTCGAGCCGACGGTGATCGCGGATGTCGATGAGAAGGCGACGATCGCGCAGGAAGAGATCTTCGGACCGGTGCTCGCGGTGATCAAAGCGAAGGACTTCGACGACGCGCTGCGTATCGCAAACGACACCGAGTTCGGTCTGACCGGCGCCGTGTTCACGGACAACGAAGAGAAGATCCGCCGCGCGCAGGAAGAGTTTTTCGTCGGCAATCTGTACTTCAATCGCAAGTGCACCGGCGCGCTGGTCGGCGTGCATCCGTTCGGCGGATTCAACATGTCGGGAACAGATTCAAAAGCCGGCGGCCGCGATTATCTCGGACTGTTCCTGCAGGCGAAAGCGATCTCGCGCAAGAAGTCGGGCGCCCCGCAGCCGGCAGGGGCGGGGGAGTAGGAGTGCGGCAGCTTGCTGCCGCCCTCCTGGTCAGTCCATCTTGAAATTCACGGTCAGGCTAAAGATCACGTCGACCGGCTCTCCGTTCAGCGTTCCAGGCTTGAAGCGCCACTGGCGCACCGCGCTGACTGCTTCGTCGGAGAGTCCCATCGGCAGGCCTTTCAGCACCTTCACGTCTTCGACTCTGCCATCCTTGCCGATGACCGCCTCGACCACCACCACGCCGGTGATGTGCGCGTGGCGCGCGGGCTCGGTGT
>DATEZA010000119.1:0-21657 GCA_035255945.1 Thermoanaerobaculia bacterium | reverse complement strand
CCGTTCAAGCTGCACGTCGGCTTCACCGCGAGCGCATCCCTCGGCTTCAGCCTCTACGAATCGATGAAGCTCACCGTCGCAGCCGCAGCGACGACCAAACCCGATTTCGTGCGCATGCGGCTCGAGCGCGAGCATCGCACGCGTATCGCATTCGGCGTCGCGGTCGATACAACGATCTCGTACGACGCGCAGGCCGGCGCGCAGGCGCTGATCGACAAGGCATTCGCGCTCATCCCGAAAACGAAAGCGATCGGCGCACTTCAGCAGGTGCAGAAGGCCGCCAACCTCGCATCGACGAACTTTGAGGGATTCAAAGCGGCGATCACCGATGAAGCCGCGACCATCGTCGGCCGCCTGCTCAACGACACGCATTGGAAAGACGCCGTGGCGAAATCCGACGCCGTGCAGAAGCTGATCGACGCCGCGACGGCGATCGTCGCCGCGTACGACAAAGTCGACGCGAAGGTGAAAAGCATCATCGAAGAAGTGATCGGGCGGCTCAACGACCTTGGCCTCTTGAAAGTGAAGGAGGTGCTGGCGAAGGTCGCTGCGCTGAACACGAGCGACATCACGGACAAGCTTCCGGCACAGGCGAAAGAGGTCGTGCACTGGATCGAAGTGCTGACCGGCCAGGACATCGAAGAGCTGATCGTCAGCGGCAACATCGAGAAAGAGCTCGCCCGTGCGGTGAGCGGCGCGAAACAGATCCTGGCGTTCCTCGACGGCGGCTTGAAGAACGATGCATTGAAGAAACTGCACGACATCCTCGATCAGACCGGCGCCACAGGACTGGTCAAATGGCTGCGCGCGAACGCGACTTCGCTCGCGTCGCTGCAGTCGGCGGTCGACACGGCGGTCTCCGATTGGGTCAAGCGCATCGTCGGCAAGGAGCTCAATCAGCTCAGCGCAGACGACGTGCAGAAGATTCAGGATTTCGCCACGCGTCTCGACAAGCTGCTCAGCGCGCCCGAAACGCTGAAGAACAAACTGGTCGCGGCAACCCAGAAACTCAAGGGCACGATCGGCTTCAGCGTGGCCGCGGAGATCAGCCGCGTCTCGGAGTGGAGCGCGATCGTCGACGTGGAGATCAATCCGAAGAGCGGCGATGCCGTCTCCGCCGCGACGAGGCTGCAGCACGGAAAATTCGGCGATTTCCTGAAAGAACTGAACAGCGTCGATACAAAGCAGTTCGTGATTCACGAGATCCTGCTGACTTCGCGCCGGACGCGCACCAGCGCCTCGACCACGATCGCCTCGTTCCTCGGATTCGCGCTGAAGGACAACGAGATCGCGGTCGATGAAAAGACGATCTCCGTTCGCGTCGACGACAGCGGCAACATCTTCCGCGACGCCATGTACTACGGCGGCGTGACCGTGCAGCGCTCACTGAACGACTCCATCGCCGAATCGTCCGCGTGGGTGCGCATGCCGGCGACAGGGTCCGGCACCGATGTCTCCGCACCGTACGACTCCAGCACGCCGAGCCTGCGCCTGACGTACTCGCGCGAAGACGACGACGCGAACAACAACACGCGCAACTCGATCCGCCGTCTCCTCGGCGAGCTGTCATTCGGCTCCGCGATCGCCGCAGTGCCGAATGATCCGCAGACCCGTTTCTCGCTGCAGATCGAGTTCGGACCCGAAGCGGTGAAGGCGCTGAAGGCGAACGACACGGAGACGGAGTGGAACACCGATGTGCTGAAGGCCGCGAACCGGTGGTTCTCCGATGTCGGCACCGATTCGCCGGAAGCGAGCGTGATGGCGAACGTCGTGCTGAATCCGGAGTTCAAGTCGCGCTGGTTCAAGCAGCCGGTTCCGGACAACGATTTCTTCGCTGCGGATGCCGCTCAGAAGTTTGGTCCCCGGCTGCTGGGACCGAACAGGCTCTTCAAGGTGGAGTTCCGCGGCCTCGGCAATCTGATGGAGAGCCGCGGCGGCTCATTCAAGCACTTCGTAGCCTTTGATCCGAACGAAGCATCGAGCAAACAGCCGGACGTCCTGCTGCACTGCTCGCGCACCTCATCCGATCTGTTCCGCACGGGACAAACGAGCGCGACGCCGCCGATGTTCAACTTCTGGTTCGTCGTCGGCCGTCTGTTCCGCCTCGATCCGGACGTGTTCAAGACCGCGCGGATGGTGGCGACGATCCGCTCGCGCCAGAAAGCGACCGATCCGTGGCCTGAACCTCAGATCTTTGCGATGTCGAGCGTGAGCACCGAGGAGTTGCCGGCGGTGTTCAAGGCATAGAAGAAGGAGTGCGGCAGCTCGCTGCCGCACTCCCTAGCGCCAGATGAAGCGCGCGCGGAAGCCCGTCCACGCGATGCGCAGCGTGTCGAGCAGCGGCTTGAAGTGGCTGGTCGAGAGGCCGTCGACGAATCCGAGGTCGATCGGGATCTGTTCGACGCGCAGGCCGCGCACACCGGCGCGGATGATCACCTCGGTCTCCATGTCGAAGCCTTCGGCGCGCAGCGGGATCTCGCGCAGGACGCGCGCGGAGTAGAAGCGAAAGCCGCTCTGCGAATCCCTGATGTTCGTGCGCGACGCTTTCGCCACGGCCCACGCGGAGAAGCGATTCGCCATGCGGCGGCGCGGGAGCATGCCGTCGAACAGATGCGCGCGGCCGCCGATGATCAGGTCTGCGCCGGTGGCGCGGCGATGCTCGAGGAACATCGGAATCTGTCGCGGGAGATGCTGGCCGTCGGCGTCGAGCGTGATCACGCCGTCCAGTCCCTGCTCGAGCGCCCACATGAAGCCGCTCTTCAGCGCGCCGCCTTTGCCGCGATTGACGTCGTGACGAATGACGATCGCGCCCGCGGCGCGCGCGACATCGCCAGTGCCGTCGCTCGATCCGTCATCGATCACCACCACGCGATCGATATACTGCTTCGCTTCGGTCACGATCGGCGCGAGCGTCTTCGCGGCGTTCAGCGCTGGAATGAGGACCGCCACGTTCACGCGGCCTCCCGCGACAACACGCCGCAGACGATTCCGCCGCCGGCCGAAACGGAATTCACGAGCACGTGCCGCAGCACGCAGTCGCGGCGTTCGCGATTCGGCGTGAAGCGGAAATCGCCGCTCTCGAAACCGGTCGACGCATGCAACGTCTGCTCATCGATGGCCACGATTGCGGAGACGAGATGCAGTGCGCCGCCCGCCGCGTATTCGCCGAAGATGCCTTTCGTCGCGACGACAGGCGGCATGCGCTCGCCGAACAACGTTTCGATGGCGCGGCCTTCGACTGCATCGCCGCGCACGCTGCCATTCGCACTCGCATAGATCGCATCGACATCGCCGATCGCGATCTCCGCGTCGTCGATCGCCGCACGCATCGCGGTGACGACGGCGCCGTGATCGTCGCCCCAGTCGGAGATCGAAGCCGTCGTGTCGCGCGCGATGCCGAACCCGGAGAAGAAAGCGTACGACTTCGCGGCCCGAGGCTGAAGCAGCAGGACCGCGCCCCCTTCGCCGATCGACATTCCGTCGCGCGCGCGATCAAACGGCCGCGCGGGCAAACGCGACAACGCGCCGACCCTTTCGAGCACGCTCACCGTCATCTCGCTCGCTTCCTCGACGCCGCCCGTCAACGCCGCATCGACGCTTCCCTTCACCAGTTGCGAGCACGCGTACATCGCAGCGGCGAGGGCGGATGATTCGCGTTGTGTGATCGTCACATTGAAGCCGCGAAAATCGGATTCGATCGCGATGTGACTGCCGGGCGCGTTCGCGACCGACTCCGCGAAGAGCTGCGGCGGCGCGAGTGCCGCGCCTTTCTCGACGTACTCCTGCATGTAATCAACGGAGGTCTGCACCGGACCGAATGCCGTGCCGAGAGCCACGCCGGTGTTGCGCCCCGGATCGAGGCCGGCGTCGGCGAGCGCGAGCTTCGCGGCAGCGACGCCGAAGCGCGAGAGCGCGTTCATGCGGCGCATCTTCATCGGATGGATGAAGTCGCGCGGCTTGAAATCGACGACGCGCGTGGCGGTGCGCCCCGAGGCGAGGAGCGCGCGGAACGCATCGAGACCGATTGCGTCGGGCGCAATGATCCCGATGCCGGAGATAGCGATGCGGGTCATGAAGATCGCGGTTTATACCACGCGACGCGCGCCCGTCATCCCGGGCGGAGTGTAGGACAAGCTCTCAGCTTGTCGGGACAAGCTCTCAACTTTTTCGGGACAAGCTGAGAGCTTGTCCTACACCAGCCCGACTACGCGCTTCAGCAGCAGGGAGACATTCGAGCCGCCGAAGCCGAACGTGTTCGAAAGCGCGTTGCGCAGTGCCATCGGACGCGGCGTGTGCGGGATGTAATCGAGCGCGCAATCGGCGGCCGCGGTGTCGAGCCGCAGCGTCGGCGGCGCGAGCTGATGGATCAGCGCGAGCACGGTGATCGCCGCTTCGACTGCGCCCGACGCGCCGAGCGTGTGTCCGAAGTACGACTTGCTCGACGACACCGGCACATCCGTTCCGACCGCCGCGACGATCGCCTTCGTTTCCGCCGAGTCGTTCAGCAGCGTCCCGGTGCCGTGCGCGTTCACGTAGTCAACTTCTTGACCACCCATCGCCTCGCGCATCGCCGCCTCGGCACCGCGGCCTTCCTCGTGCGGCGCAGTCGGATGATGCGCATCGCACGACGCGCCGTAGCCTGCGATCTCCGCGAGGATCGTCGCACCGCGGGCGATCGCGTCGTCCCAGCGCTCGAGCGCGAGATACGCGGCGCCTTCGCCGAGCGTGATGCCTTTGCGATCCGCCGAGAACGGCGCGCACGGCGCTGGATCGACCGCCTGCAGCACGTTGAAGCCGCTGTACGTGAGGCGGCAGAGCGCGTCGCTGCCGCCCGCGATCGCGGCATCCGCGTGACGCGAGCGGAGGTAATCGACCGCGATGCCGATCGCCGCGCCGGCGGACGCGCACGCAGTCGCGTTCGAAATCACACCGCCGCCGGTGCGAAAGGCTTTCGCCACCGCATCGCTCGGTCCCGAGGTCGGCTGCTGCAGCACGCGCGAGGCAGGCGCGCGATCGCGTCCGCGCACGAGGCGGCGGAAGTAGTAGTCCTCGCCTTCCAGCAAACCGCCTGTCGAGGTGCCGGTCGAAACGACGGCGCGCTCCAGTCGCAGCGGCGCATGTTCGTTCGCCTGATCGATTGCTTCCTTC
Source organism: Thermoanaerobaculia bacterium (assembly GCA_035255945.1). Taxonomy (GTDB): domain Bacteria; phylum Acidobacteriota; class Thermoanaerobaculia; order Gp7-AA8; family Gp7-AA8; genus JAJPHC01. The sequence goes on along the minus strand of DATEZA010000119.1, from coordinate 16,509 downwards.
GCCGCGATCACCGCCAGCAGATCGGTGCGCGACATCCGCTTCGCTTCCCGACGCGAGATCGGCAACTGCAACTCGCTCGCGACTTCTGCCGCCATGTCGGTCGGAAACGTCTCGCCCGGAAAACGCGTGAGCTTCGTGATGCCTGCACGCGACTCGCGGATCGAGCGCCACACTTCGTCCTTGTTCCGCCCGATCGAGCAGATGATGCCGACGCCGGTGACGGCGATGCGGACGTTCGGATCAGCCTTGCGCATCGGCCAGATAAAACCTTCCGCGAATCACTTCTACTCCGTCGACCGACCCCGTCCCGCTGAACCGATGGACGCCGCCGAACGACGCGTCGAGCGTCACGGTGATGCGCACGAGATCGCCGGCAACCGGCAATCGGATCACTTCGCATCGATCGATGCCCGTGAGCATTCCCGGTTGGCCAGGCGAAAGCGCAAGCGCTCCCGCAAACTGCGCCATCGCTTCGACGAGCATCACATCGAGCGGCAGCGGTTCATCCACTGAAACGAGATACGTGCCTTCGATCGATTTCTCGTCGCGGCGCAAGACCGCCGAGGCGGCGCGGAATGGAATCTGGTGCGGGAGCGCCGCTAAAAACGCGCTCACACCGCGAGCTTCTCGCCGACATAATCAGCCAGCGATGCGATGGAGCGGAAGTGCTCGCGCGCTGCGCTCTCGTTCTTCACCTTGATGCCGAATTCGCTCTCCAGCATCACCACGATTTCGAGCGCGTCGATGGAATCGAGTCCGAGGCCGCCGGCGAAGAGCGGCTCGTCGTCTTGAATGTCGTCCGGAGTCATGTCTTCGAACTTGAGCCGCTCGATCAGCAGCTCCTTGAGTTTTCTTCTGAGGTCGTTCATGGGCCGGGGTTCATTTTCACACAGATGCGGGCGGCGGCAGCGCGTCCCAGTCGATGCGCTGCGCGATGGGCCAGCGCTTCTGAATCGAAACGATTCCGAAAAACAGCGCGAGCCGCAGACGATCGAAGCGCGACGACAATACGTTGCCGCCGAGCACCCGGATGATGGGAAAGAAAAATGCGCGCGGCGGATCGGGGCTGAGGAACACTTCGAGGAACTCGCGCTTGTAGAAATTCGCGATGAAGCGCAGGTAGCGATCGATCGAAACCTGGCTTTCGCGCGCGTAACGCTTCAGCAGTTTCGATGACCCACGCTCCAGTTTCTCGCCCACAGCATCGGCCGCGCGCGCGCCCGAATCCATCGCCAGCATCACGCCGGTCGAGAAGATCGGATCGAGAAATCCGGCGGCATCGCCCGCCATCACGTAGTTCTCGCCCGCGATGCTCTTGATGCGATACGAGAAATCGCGGCGGACCTTCACTTCCATGACGCGCTCGCTGTTCTTCATCCGATCCGCGGCATACGGCGTGATGGCGATCGTCTGTTCGAGCAGCTCGAGCGGCTCCAGTCCGCAGCGGACGAAATGATCGCGATCGAGCACCAGGCCGACGCTCATCACCTCTTCACTCAATGGAATCAGCCAGAACCACGCGTCGCGCAGCACGACGACGACGGTGCTGTGGCCGTCGCGCCCTTCATCGCGCAGCACGTTGCGATAGTGCGAGAACACCGCGACGCGCTTCAGTTCCTTTACGTCCGTTTTCTCGCTGACCTTCTGTCCGAGAAATGTGCCGTGACCGGCGGCATCGACGATGAAACGCGCTTCGTGCGTTTCTCCGCCCGCGGTCTCCACGACTACGCGCGACTTGTCGCTGACATCGACGCCCGTCACCTGCGACTGCTCGCGCACATCGACGCCGCAGGCGCGCGCGTGATCGAGCAGCAGCAGATCGAATTCGGCGCGCTTGACCTGGAATGCGCGCTGATACGGCGGCTCGAGATTGCGATCGAAGCGAAAGACCGTCTTCGCCTGGCCGTCTGCCGTGACGAACGTGCCGCCGTACTTCGGAAAGAACTTGTCGCACAGCGTGTCGAAAATCCCGAGGCGGCGAAAGACGTCGTTGTTGTACGGGAGGAGTGATTCGCCGATCTGGAAGCGCGGAAACTTCTCGCGCTCGAAGAGAGCGACATTGAGGCCGCGGCGGGCGAGCAGTGTGGCTGCGGTCGAGCCCGCGGGCCCGCCGCCAATAACGATCACGTCGTGCATGGTTTTAGATAGCAGACAACAGATAGCAGACCGCAGATAGCAGATAACAGATAGCAGATAGCAGCCGGCAGGCGTTCTCCTGCTATCTGTTATCTGCGGTCTGCTGTCTCCCCTGCTATCTGTTATCTGCGGTCTGCTCTCTCCCCGTATGATATTTGACGATGTTCAATCGCTTTCTGCGACTCGTCGATTGCGCACCCGGCGTAACGGCGGTCATCGAAACAGATTCCCATCGCGTCGTGACGCGCGAAGCATTGCTGGCGCGGGCCGAAGAGCTCGCCCGCGAGCTCGTCGCGTGCGGCGTGAAGGCGCGCGATCTGATCGCGGTGCAGCTGCCGAACTCCGCTGATTTCGTCGCGGCGATTCTCGCAGCGTCGAAGCTCGATCTGATGATCATTCCGATCGATCGCGATGCGCCACCGACTGAAGTGGCGGCGATCCTCAGCCATTTCTCCGTCCGCTCGCTAATTTACCGCAACGGCAAGACCTCCGTCTCCACACGCGCCGTGCACGCACGCGCCGAGCTGCCACGCGACGCACGCCTGATCAAGCTCACCTCCGGCTCCACCGGTCTTCCGAAAGGGATCGTCACCTCGGACGCGAATCTCGTCGCCGATTGCACGAGCATCTGCGCGTCGATGGACATCCGTCCCGGCGACATCAACTTCGGCGCGATTCCGATGTCGCATTCGTACGGCTTCTCGAATCTGGTGATGCCGCTCGTCGTGCAGGGGACGCCGGTCGTGATCTCCAATCAATACCTGCCGCAGTCGGTGATCGATCTCTGCAATCGCTACGCGTGCACGGTCGTGCCGCTGATCCCGATGGTGTTCGAGCATCTCTCGAACCTGCCGCAGGAAGACGGCACGTTCGGCACGGCGCGCACGTTCCTCTCCGCCGGCGCGCCGCTTCCCGCCGCGACCTCACGCCGCTTCCGCGAACGATTCAATGAACCAATTCACTCGTTCTATGGCTGCAGCGAATGCGGCGGGATCACGTATGACCGTCGCGGCGGGGCAGTCGAGCGCGGATCGGTCGGCACGGCGATGGAGCACGTCGAGCTCTCGATCGACTCCGCCCGTCTCATCGTCCGCAGCGATTCCGTCGCCCTCGGCTATCTCCACGACGTCTCGACATTCCATCCATTCGAGCCGCGCACGTTCGTGACCGACGACCTCGTCGAGATCATCGATCACGAAGTGGTGCTCGCCGGACGCACGAGCGATCTGATCAACACCGCGGGCAAGAAAGTGAACCCGCGCGAGGTCGAGCAGATCATTCTGCAGCTGGATGGCGTGCGCCAGGTGAAGGTGTACGGCGCACCGGCCGGCGCGCGCGGCGATGTCGTCGCCGCCGCGGTCGTGGCGGATCCCGATGTCACACGCGAACAGGTCCGCCTGCATTGCGCGGCGAGATTGTCCGCGCACAAAGTGCCGCGCATCGTGAAGCTGATCGAACAATTGCCGGTCGATGAGCGGGGCAAGGTCAAGCGCGCCGCGCTCGAGCTGCCCTAATCGCGCGGCCGCTTCGCGCGGAATCCGTCGTTCGTCGTTTCGAACCGATCGAACCCGAGCTCCGCCAGTGCAGCGCGCGCGGGCAGCGTCATCTCGCTGCCGATCACTTCGAGCGTCGTGATGCGCTTGTGCAGGTCGAGCATCTCGATCTGATCGATCCACTCCTCGCGCTTGCTCGGCGTGCCGTTGAAGACCGTGACGTCGATCTGCGGCCACTCTTCGGCCATGTGCCACGCGTCCTGCGCGGCGATGCGATTCGCCGGTGTTTCGACGATCCACACGGGCATCCGGAACGCGAGTTTTTTCAGGGATGCGCTGAAGTCGGGGACGAGGACCAGGGCAACGCGGGACATGGCGGGGCGGCATGCTAGCATGCGCGCCCTCATGGAACAGACCATCCACCATCTGCTCACGGTCTGGATGAAATTCATCCTCGACTGGGGCTACATCGGCATCTTCATCATGATGGCGTGCGAGAGCACCGCGCTGCCGATTCCGGCCGAGGTCGTCATTCCGCCGGCGGCGTACTGGGCGTCGCAGGGGAAGCTGTCGATCTGGGGTGTGATCCTCGCCGCGACCGCGGGCTCATGGTTCGGATCGGCGATCAGTTACTGGGTGGCGTGGAAGCTCGGACGGCCGTTGTTCGAGCGCTACGGCCGCTATGTATTCATGTCGCACGAGAAGCTCGTCCACGCGGATCAATGGTTCGAGACGTACGGCGCCGGCGGCATCTTCGTCGCGCGACTGCTGCCCGCGATCCGCCACCTCATCTCGATCCCCGCCGGCCTGTTCCACATGAATTTCAAGAAGTTCTCCGCGATGACGATCCTCGGCGCCGGCGTCTTCTGCTCGGCCCTCGCGTGGTTCGGACAGAAAGTGCTCGGCGATCAGCCGCAGCTGATGAACGATCCGACTGCGCTGCGTAACGCGCTGTCGTCGAAGGTGCACTGGCTGATCGGATTCGCGATCGTCATCGGCGCGCTGTACTGGGTCATGACGTGGATGCAGCGCCGCGCGTCGATCAAAGATCAGCGCGACTGAAAACGGATCGCCGCGCGATTCTCTCCCGTCGTCACATCGATATTGATCGGCGCCGCCGCGTGTAGGGCAAGCTCTCAGCTTGCCCCTCGACAGGCTGAGAGCCTGTCGTACACCACCTAGCGTGATCGGAATCGAATCGCCGCGCGATTCTCTCCCGTCGTGACATTGATATTGATCGGCGCCGCCGCGTGTAGGGCAAGCTCTCAGCTTGCCCCTCGACAGGCTGAGAGCCTGTCGTACACCACCTAGCGTGAGCGGAATCGAATGGCCGCGCGATTCTCTCCCGTCGTCACATTGATGTTGATCGGCGCGGCTGCGATGCCGATCGTTTCGAGCAGCGCCTCGACCTCGCCTTCATTGTTGTACGGCCACAACTCGTAAATGCCCGGCGCGACTGCGTCGAAGCGCGCAGAGCCGTCACGCGCGGTCGAGAACGTGACGCCCTGAAGCTTCCCCATCGTCTCCGCGACCAGCGGCGGAATCGTCTCGCCGTTCACGCGCATGAGGAACGAGAGTCCGTCGATCGGAGAGCCTTTCGTCGTCAGCGCGTCGACGCGCAGCGATGCGGACGCCGGGGGAACGGCGATCGCGATCGGTGCAGTCGAGGTTTCGTCGACAGGCGCACGCAGGCGATGAACGACGAACGATCCTTCGCGCGGAACGATGAACAGCACGCTCGCTTCGTTCGATGGAGTCGGAACGGTTGCGCGGCCGTCGTCGCCGGTGATCGTGCGCGCCCGCATGACGTTTCCGCTCATGCAAAGGACCTCCGCGCCGGCGACCGGCTCGCCGTCGCGCGACTTCACCACGAGCTCGCGCGGGTAGCCTTCATCCAACGTCACGCGCACGTTCGTCTCGCGCGTGTGGAACGTCTCGCCGGTGAGAAATGACGGCGAGAAGACGCGGATCTCCTGCTCGACATCTTCCATCCCGTCGAATGCGAAGGTACCGTGCGCGCCGGTGAGTGCGCGGAGATTCGTGCGGCGGCCTCCGCTCGTCGTGCCGAGGTGCACGGTCGCACCGGCGACCGGCTGTCCGTGCAGATCGACGACGGTGCCGCGCAGCGTGCGGTCGGGAATCGCGATCGTCACATCGCCACCGTGCAGATCGGCGATGCGGAGCACGGGCGTCGCACTCGCGATGCGCCGCACGGAAACTTCGAACGTGCCGCCGTCCCAGAGCGGCGTGTCGATCGCGCCGTTTGCATCCGTCTTCGCCACACCGTCCCAGTGTTCGTCGAGATTGCCGAAGCGCACCTCGGTGTCTTTCACTGCTGCTGCGCCGGCGAGGATCCGCGCGTGCAGCAGCCGCCGCTTCGGAGTGAATTCGACGACGCGCGTGTCGCCTTCCGCGACCACCGCTTTCATCGTCGCGCGCTGCAACGGCTCCGGTCCGCGGAACAGGACGATCCATGCGCCACGGCCGAGGTCGGGAATGGCCGTGTCGGAAACACCGGCGTCGAGATGGCGGCGCACGACCCAGCGCGGTTCGTCGTCATCATCATTGCCGGCGAAGCCGACGGCGATGTCGAGCGGACGTTTCTCCGCGCCGCGCACGACATGCACTCGAAGCGTCGCACCGCGAGTGAGCGTGATGTCGCCGAGGGAGGTCGCCGTGTGCAACGGCGAGAGCGCGATGACACGCGTACCGAATCCTTTCGCAGAGACGACGAGATCGCGCGGCCATGCGTCGCCGGGATCGATTGCGAATGCGCCGTTCGCCGGCGTCGTCAGCGAATGCGTGTCGTTCCAGGTGATGCGGGCGCCGCCGATCGGCGCGCCGGCCGCGTCGTGCACTTCGCCGCGAATCAGAATCGCGGCAAGCAGAATGGTGAGCATCGTTTCCTCCGAGCGCGATCGTTCCGGAGGAGCCGCGATTGATCAGCGAATGTTGGCGGGACGCGGGGCGGCGCTGGCGACTACGACTCGGGAGTCCTTGCGCGCAGGCGCGGCCGACGGCGTCGAATGAGTCACTTCCACCGAGACGATCGACCACTGGGCCGCCGCCTCGGTGTCGATTACGGCCGGAGCACAGGGCGTTCCGGACACGCAGCCATCGCGTGTGAAATGGCAGCCGCCGGTGGGGCCGGGGATCAGAACACAGTCATCGAGACATTCCCGACAGGCGAAAACCGGCTGCGCCATGACGACGACAGCCAGCAGGACGAAAGCAAAACGTGCAATGCGCATCTGTATCTCCTTGTACGGCTCCCCGGAACGATCGCCTTGCAGTTTAAGGATCGACTTACTTCCCGCTATCACGATATTGCAGCGTCACGGTCTGATAACAGACAGCAGATTGCAGATAGCAGGTCAAATCGGCGTTTCTGCTATCTGCTATCTGCTATCTGCTGTCTGTTATCTCTTATCGCTGCTGAAACCGGATCGCCGCCGCGTGTGACGTTGCTGCGAGCAAGGCAGTAATCATGACTTCCTCCGGATGTTGTTTGGTGTAGGGCAAGCTCTCAGCTTGCCCCTCGACAGGCTGAGAGCCTGTCGTACCACCACCTAACGTGACCGGAATCGAATGGCCGCGCGATTTTCTCCCGTCGTCACATTGATGTTGATCGATCGAGATCGGGAATGGTCATCCGGATGTTGTTTGGTGTAGGGCAAGCTCTCAGCTTGCCCCTCGACAGGCTGAGAGCCTGTCGTACACCACCACCTAACGTGACCGGAATCGAATGGCGGCGCGATTCTCTCCCGTCGTCACATTGATGTTGATCGGGGCGGCGATCACACCGGCGGTTTCGATCAGGCCGGCCAGCTCATCGTCGGTGCGATACGGCCAGAATTCGTAGACGCCCGGCGAGAGGTGGTCGAGGTTGGTCCGCCCGTCCTTGCCGGTGTGCAGTGCCAGTCCGCTGCTCCGCTCGAGCTCGCGCACGATCGGCGGAGGAACCAGCTCTCCGTTCACTCGCATCAGAAACGCGACGTCATCAATCGGAGCACCGCCCGTGGTCAACGCACTCAGCTCGAGCGATGCCGTGGCACGGGGAATGGTCACGTTCAGTGCGCCCGTGGACGTTTCGTCGATCGGCGCACGCAGCCGCTGCACGGCGAACGAGCCTTCGCGCGGCAGGACGTAGATGATCGCGCCCTGATCGCGCGGCGTGGCGATCGAGGCGCGGCCCTCATCATCGGTGTACGACTTCGCGCGCAACCGCTCGCCCGAAAGGCAAACGATCTCCGCCTCTTTCGCCGGCGATCCGTCGTTCCACTTCACCACCACATCGCGCGCGAAACCTTCGTCGACGACGACATCCGCGAGATGCATCAGCTCATCGGGCGCGATCGTGACCGGCACCGGATCGTCGATCAGCCTGTCGCGTGCGACCGCGCGCAGCTCGCTGACGCCGCTCTCCACGCCATCGAATGCGAAGGCACCTCTCGCGTTCGATTTGGTGCGCACCACGACGCCACGGCCTTCGCTCTTCGTCGCGAGGACGACCGCCGCGTTTGCTACCGGTGTTCCGTCGCGATCGGCGACGATCCCGTACAGCACGTGATCCGGGAGCTCGATGCGCACCTCGGTGCCATCCGGCTGCAGCGTCACACGGTGCAGGACGGAGCCCGCGCCCGGCAGCCGCCGAAGTCTCACCACGAACGTTCCGGCATCCCACACCGGCGTCACGATGCGGCCGTTTTCGTCCGTGGTCACGGTCGCATCCCACGGCGCGTCGTCGGAATCGAATTCGAGCTTCGCATTGCGCAGCGGCTTGCCGCCTGCGAACACGCGCGCGCGGATGCGTCCCGGACGCAGCGCGATCGAAACGCGGCGCGTGTCGCCGCTTCCGAGGTTGACGTTCGCGGTCGCGCGCTGCATCGGTTCTGCGCCGCGGACCAGCACCACGTACGTGCCGCGATCCAGCCGCGAGAAGGTGGTGGTCGATTCGTCTGCGCCGAGATGGCGCGCGTCGACCCACTTCGGGTCGTGCTCGGTCCGCAGTCCGACCGAGATGTCGAGTGGCGCTCGTTCGTGGCCGCGTTCGATTTGCACATCGAGTGTCGCCGTCAGTGCGGCGGCGAGAAAGAAAGAGAGCATCGGAGTCCTCCTCACCGCGCGGGCCGGAGCCGGAGCCGGCCCGCGCGATCTGTGGGATCAGCGGACCGATTCAGCGGCCGGCTCGACGTCGTTCGAGGCGACGACCGGCTTTTCGGTCTGCCGCGTGTCGGGCGCGGGTGACGAATGCGTCACTTCGACCGAGGCGACGGTGTAGGTGGAGGCCACCGATGCGGGGCTGAATCCATTACAAAAGACGATGCCCTCGTCGCAGCCGTCCGGACCATTCGTACAGATGTATCCCGCAACGCCGGGATGGAAAACGCAGTCTCCTTCGGGGACATACGTGTAATCGCAGACTTTACAGGCGAAGACCGGCTGAGCAAGAGCGAGAACGACTGTGGACAGAAGCACCAATCGGACAAACCGCATGACTTTCTCCTTTCAACATTTCCCGATGTTGGAAGGAGCGGCATATTACTTCCCGGTTTTCAGGGCCTCACCGAGCTCGCGCGAGCGGCGCGTGGCGGCCTCGACCGCGTTCATCAACGTCGTCCGCACGCCGCCGTTTTCGAGCGTGTGCAGGCCGGTGATCGCCGTGCCGCCGGGCGACGTGACCATGTCCTTCAAGCGGCCCGGATGCTCGTTCGTCTCCAGCAGCAGCTTCGCCGAGCCGAGGAGTGTTTGCGCGGCGAGAAGCTGCGCGTTGCGGCGCGAGAGTCCGACTTTCACGCCTGCGTCGCTGAGTGCTTCGAGGATCAGGAAGACGTACGCCGGACCCGATCCCGACAAACCGGTGACTGCATCGAGTGCTGATTCTTCGAGGATCACCGTCAGTCCGACCGCGTCGAAGATACGCTTCGCTGCTTCGAGGTCCGAAGCAAGCGCGTGCTCGCCTCCCGCGATGGCGGTCGCAGCCGCGTCGACGAGCGCCGGCGTGTTCGGCATCGCCCGCACGACGCGCGCCCCTTCGGCAAGCCGGCCCTGAATTGCGGAGACCGGAACGCCCGCGGCGATCGAGATCACCAGCGCGTCGGGACTGATGTCTCTCCCCACCTCCTCCAGGACGCGGATCATGATCTGCGGCTTGACGGAGAGCACGATGATCTCCGCCTTCGTCGCTTCGCGATTGTTGGTGGTGGTGCGGATGCGAAAGCGCTCTGCGAGCTCGCGCATCCGCTCCTCGCGCGGACCGGAGGCCGTGATCTCGTCCGGCGCGAAGACGTTGCCGCGGAGCAAGCCGCGGATCAACGCCTCCGCCATGTTGCCGGCGCCGATGAAGGAGATCGATTTCATTAGGTCCTTTCGTCTCCCGAGCATAGTCGAGAGACCCGGGCGTGTGGTGGCGCGATACGCCCGCCTCCGCCCACCCAGGTCCCTCGACTACGCTCGGGATGACGGGTGTTTATCTCACGCCGCCGTCCCGTGGCACTTTTTGTACTTCTTGCCCGAGCCGCACGGACACGGATCATTCCGCCCGACCTTCGCCTCGCGATGCTTGACCGTCTGCGTCTGCGCCGGACCCGATCCGGAGAAGAACATCGGCTGCTGGCGCGGCGGCGCGGGGAGCGGCGCGCGGCGCGGCGCTTCCTGGCGCTGCTCGCCTTCGCGCTCCACGACCACATCGATCTTCCAGAGGAACTTGACGACGCGGTCCTGAATCCGCTCCATCATTTCCTGGAACATCTCGAACGATTCCTTCTTGTACTCGATCAGCGGATCGCGCTGACCGTAGCCGCGAAGGCCGATGCCTTCCTTGAGGTGGTCGATCGCCAGCAGGTGATCCTTCCACTGCTGATCGATGACCTGCAGCAGCAGATACTTCTCGTGCAGCCGCATCACATCGGGGCCGACCGCCGATTCCTTCTCCTCGTAACGGCGATTCACGGCGTTGGTGATCCGCTCGCGCACTTCGTCGCGGCGCATCGCGTCAAGATCGACGTTCGCGCTCTTCAGGTCGACGCCGAAGAAATCGAACAGCTCCGCATTGAGCTCGTTCTCGTTCGGATGCTCGCGCATGTCCTCGGGCACATGCGTGTCGACGAGGAGCTCGACGATGTCGTCCGCCGCGTTGAGGATGTACTCCTTCCCTTCGCGCCCCTCGAGAATCGAACGTCTCAGCGTGTAGATCGACTCACGCTGCTTGTTCATCACGTCGTCGTACTCGAGCAGGTGTTTGCGCGCGTCGAAGTTGCGGCCTTCCACCTGCGTCTGTGCGCGCTGAATCGCACGGGTGACCATGCCGTGCTCGATCGGCACGCCTTCTTCCATGCCCAGGCGCTGCATCAGACCGGAGATGCGATCGGAGCCGAAGATGCGCATCAGATCGTCTTCGAGCGAAAGGTAGAAACGCGACGAGCCGGGATCGCCCTGGCGTCCGGAGCGGCCGCGCAGCTGGTTGTCGATACGGCGTGATTCGTGGCGCTCCGTGCCGAGGATGTGCAGGCCGCCGAGGCTCACGACCTCCTCGTGGTCTTCGTCCCACTGCTCCTTGATCTCGTTCTCGATCGCGTGGCGCTCGGCGGGATCGGTGATGTCCTTCGTCTTCTGCAGCGCCGCGAACTCCGGATTGCCGCCGAGGAGGATGTCGGTACCGCGGCCGGCCATGTTCGTGGCGATGGTGACCGCGCCTTTGCGTCCTGCCTGCGCGACGATCTCCGCTTCGCGCTCGTGGTACTTCGCGTTGAGCACGACGTGCGGCACGCCGCGGCGCTTCAACGCGTGCGACAGCGCTTCCGACTTTTCGATCGAGATCGTGCCGACCAGCGTCGGCTGACCGGCCGCGTGCTTCTCCTTCACCTCGTTCACGATCGCGTCGAACTTCTCGCGCTCCGTGCGATAGACGAGGTCCGCCTGGTCCTTGCGGCGCATCGGACGGTTCGGCGGGATGACCACGACCTCGAGCTTGTAGATCTTCTCGAACTCGGCCGCTTCCGTGTCGGCCGTACCGGTCATGCCGGCCAGCTTCTCGTACATGCGGAAGAGGTTCTGGAATGTGATCGTGGCGAGCGTCTGATTCTCCGCCTCGATCTTCACGCCTTCCTTCGCTTCGACCGCCTGGTGCAGACCGTCGCTCCAGCGGCGGCCCGGCATCTGCCGGCCGGTGAATTCATCGACGATGATCACTTCACCGTCTTTGATCATGTACTCCTTGTCGAGCCGGTAAAGCGTGTGCGCGCGCAGACTCTGCTGCACGGCGTGCAGGGTGTCCATGTTGTTCGGGTCGTAGAGGTTCTCGACGTTCAGCAGCTTCTCCGCGTGCGCCACACCTTCTTCCGTGAGCACCGCGGTGTGCTGCTTCTCATCGACCTGGAAATCGGTCTCGGCGTTGAGCTTCGGGATGATGCGATCGACCGCGTAGTACTTGTCGACCGACTCCTCGGACGGACCGCTGATGATGAGCGGCGTACGCGCTTCGTCGATGAGGATCGAGTCGACCTCGTCGACGATGCCGAAGACGGGGTCGCGCTGCACCATCGACTCCAGATCGAACTTCATGTTGTCGCGGAGATAGTCGAAGCCGACCTCGTTGTTCGTCGCGTACGTGACGTCGCAGCGGTACGCCTCCTGCCGTTCCCGATCGCCGTGATGGTTCTGGATCACGCCGACGGTCAGCCCGAGGAACTTGTAGAGGCGGCCCATCCACTCGGAGTCGCGGCGAGCGAGGTAATCGTTGACGGTGACGACGTGCACGCCGCGGCCGGTGAGCGCGTTGAGATAGACCGGGAGCGTGGCGACGAGCGTCTTTCCTTCGCCCGTCTTCATCTCCGCGATCTTGCCGCGATGCAGGACCACGCCGCCCATCAGCTGGACGTCGAAGTGCCGCATGTTGAGCACGCGCTTGCCCGCCTCGCGGCAGACGGCGAAGGCTTCGGGCAGAACATCGTCGAGGGCGTACTGGACGTCCTGCTGTGCGGCTTTGATCGCCGATTCCTCGCGCGGGACTTCTTTCTTCACCGCGTCGAGTGCTTCGACGAGCGGACGGAGCCGCTCGCGGAACTCCTGGGTCTTAGCGCGCAGGCCGTCGTCGGAGAGCGCGCTGATCTCGGGCTCGAGGTCATTGATCTGCTGGACGATCGGCAGCATCCGCTTCACATCGCGGTCATGCTTCGAGCCGAAAATGGCAGTTAGTACTTTGTCGATCATTGGTGAATCCCCTTCTTCGAATGGTGTAGGGCAAGCCGTGTAGGGCAAGCTCTCAGCTTGCCGGGGACAACCTGAGAGGTTGTCCTACACACTGCCGCGGACAACCTGAGAGGTTGTCCTACACGGCTGGGGCGCGGGGGGTGGCGGCGCCGCGAAGAGGAATGATGGGGGCAGCGAGGATCTCGTGCGCAACGAGCGGCGCTTCGCGCGGGATGCGGGGCTCGTCGTATTCGACCTCGGCCGTTGCCGCGCGGGACGTCATGCGCGCCACCACACACCCCGGTCCCTCGACTACGCTCGGGATGACGGCGGGGGCGGCGAACAGCGCCATCGCCAGCGGAAGAATGCGCAGTACGTTCATTTTGCGATCGTCCCCAGACGATCAAAAGCCATCAGCGCCTGATGGCCGAGGAAGATGACGAGCGAGAAATAGGCCACCGCCACCGCAGCCCGCTGGATGCCGGTGACGCGGTAAAACTCCTCGCTCTGTTCGCGCACGATCGAAGCGTATACCTGAAACAGCGACAAAAGCAGAATCAGAACGAGCAACACGTTCGGATGCGAGATCGTTTTGTAGGTCAGAACGGCGCCGCCCAGCAGCCACATCCATTTGGTGATCGCGCCGGAAATGCGGCCGCCATCGAGCAGACCGATCGGCAGCAGGTTCAGCAGGTTGATCGAGAAGCCGGCGAATGCGATCACGAGGTAGGGACCGTTCCCGGTCCACTTGAAGATCTGCAGCGCGGCGAGCGACGCGAACGTGCCGGCGATCGGACCGGCGAGTCCGATCTGCGCGTCATCGTATGCCGTGCGCGGCTGATCCTTGACCGTCACCGCACCACCGATGAACGGGATGAAAACCATCCAACCGGCGCGCAATCCTTTCGCGCGGATGACCACGGCATGTCCGACCTCGTGAATGACGATGATCACCACGAACCCGATGCCGATCTCGAGGCTCGCCTGCTTCGCGTACGCGGCGATGGACAACGCCATCGAGCCGCCCGCCACCGCGAACTGCCAGGCGCCGAATCCTTCGAACGGATTCACCCAGAGCAGGCGCCCCTGCTCGATCATCAGAATGAGGATCGCTTTGAGCTTGAGCAGGACCACGCCGATCGCGAGCAGAGCTCCGCTCACCAGGCGGCGCGGATTCCACCAGCGCTTCGCAGGTTCAACGGGCGCGATCTGATCGGGGGTTGTCGACGACATGGAGGTCATCGATAGAACTGAGGGACGCGACGGCGGAATTTCGCGATAATCGCGCGCGTGCCGGACCGCAGTGTCGACGTTCTCCGCCAGCAGCTCCGGGACCGCGGGTACCTGTCGCACGGCATCGAACGCTGGTTCGCACTCGATCCGTGGAGCTCGCGCACCTTCTGGCTCGAGCTCGCGGTCGTGGCGCTCAAGGCAGCGCTCGTAATCGCGCTCTTCGGCGTGCTCCCGCCCACCGCGGTCATGTTGTTCCGGAACCATCCTCTCTCCCCGATCGAAGTCAGCGCTCTTGCCCTGATCTACGGCGCAACCTGGCTAGCCGTCGTATTCGGCTTCATTGTTTTGATCGCGCTCGTGCTGAAGCTTCGTCCCGCGCTCGCCGTCGACACGCCGCGCGCGCTGCTGGTCATCTCCCTCGCCGCCGCCGCGCTGCTCACCGCGCTGATCGGCATCTGGTGGTCGCGTTTCGCCACCCCGCCCACACTCCCCGAGCTCGTCACCGGCATCGGACTCACCATCGTCTTCTTCCTGATGTCGACGATCGTCGTCTCCGCTGCACTGCTCTCGTTTTCGATTTACGAGCTGAAGCGCGTCCCCGCGATTCATGCGCATTCGCGAACCGTGCCGATGACGATCGCGGCGGTCGTGATGCTCGCGCTGCTCTTCATCCCGGCGCAGGAAAAGTCGAGCGCGCAGGAGCCGGCGCAGGTGGTGACGACGCCGGCGACGCGCCGCGTCGCGCTGGTCGCAATCGATGGACTGACGTTCGAAATCTTCGCCTCGCGTGCGGATCTCGTGCGGCCCTTTGTCAGCGAACGCTCCGTGCAGACGATCGACGGCGCCTCGACGACCGAACGCTGGGCGTCGGTCGGGACCGGCGTCCCGACACGCATCCACGGCGTCCGCGCGATCGAAGGGATCCGCTTCTTCGGCGGCTCGCACATCATCCAGACCATCTCCGATTTTGATTTTCCGGTGCGCGCATTCGGCACGCGTCAGCCGCTTCCGCCCACGGTCCGCCGCCGCGATTTCGTGTGGGAAGTGTTCGAGCATCGCGGCATGCAGGTGCTCGCGGTGAACTGGTGGACGAGCAGCGAAGGAGTCACGCAGCAGACGGTTTTCGCGCAGGCGAAAGGCGATCCGCTCGCCGTCGACACGATCGCCGCGCGTCACGCGCTCGGCAGTAACGCGCAATTCGTAACGGTCTACCTGCCGGCCCTCGACGTCATCCTCAACCGCCTGCCGCTCGACCGCTCCGCGCAGCTCGCGCAATCGGTGCGCGCGCTCGATCACCTGTCGCAGACGATCGCCGCGCTGAAGTCGCGTGGCTACGACGTGATCCTCATCGGGATGCCGGGCGATCATCAGACCGGCCGCGCCGTTATTGCTTCGACTGTCACAATCTCCCCGGGCAAATCGGCCTACGATGTCGCCCCGACGCTCTGCGCGCTCCTCGGATTTCCGGCGTCGAGCGAAATGCCCGGCGCGTCGCTCGCAGGCGACATCCCACGCATCGCAACCTATGGCAATCGCACCGGTTCCTCGGCTTCCACGAAGGTCGACGAGGAGTACTACGAAAATCTGAAATCACTGGGGTACATCAGATGAAAAGCAGAAGGCAGAAGGCAGAAGGCAGAAGGGTGTTCATGGCTGCCGTGGCGTTCTTCGTCGCCACCACAGCGTTCGCGCAGCATCCTTTGTCGTTTGACGATCTCGCGGCGCTTCATCGCGTCGGCGCGCCGCAGCTCTCGCCGGACGGGCAGTGGATCGCGTACGACGCGTCGACGCCCGACCTCGCGAAGAATGCGCGGCGCAGCGCGATCTTCCTCGTGCCGGCCGCGGGCGGCGCATCGAAACAGATCACCGACGGCGTGAAGCAGGACGAAGGTCCGGCCTGGTCGCCCGACGGCAGGACGATCGCGTACGTTTCGAACCGCGACTCCGGCGCGAAGCAGGTGTGGCTCTACGACGTCGCGGCGAGCACGTCGCACAAAGTCACCGACCTGCCAGGCGGCGCAGGCAGCGTGAAATGGACGCCGGACGGCAAGGGCTTCGTGCTCGTCTCCGACATCTATCCCGATTGCGGCGTCGATCCGTCGTGCATCAAGAACCGGACGACTGCCGAGGAGTCGAAGCCGAGCAAGGGACGCGTGCTGACAGGATTGCTGTACCGGCACTGGACCGCATGGCAGGAGCCGACGCGCAGCCACATTCTTTATGTGCCTGTTGCCGGCGGATCGGCGCGCGACCTCACGCCCGGCACGTTCGACGCGCCTCCGTTCTCCATCGGCGGCGGCGACGAATTCGACATCTCGCCCGACGGCTCCGAGCTCGTCTACGCGCGCAACACGGACGAGCATCCCGAGCTCTCGACGAACGCCGATCTGTTCGTCTACTCGCTGACCGGCGGCGAAGCGAAGCGCATCACCACGCGCAAAGGCGCCGACACCAGTCC
>DATEZA010000118.1:0-23268 GCA_035255945.1 Thermoanaerobaculia bacterium | reverse complement strand
CACTCGGGGCACCGCCACCGTTCCTCCCCATGTTCGACCCACACATGCACTTGCCGCTGTTCGAGCTTCAGTTCCACTCGCTCAACTCGCCAAGGCGTGCTCAATCCAAGCAACTGCCGGTACAGTTCCGTATCGCGCATTCGTCAAGTATCTTCGCATCACGCACGCGGAACCTCCTCCTCACCCACGGAAAACCCGCAAGAGCCTCAATTCTCACTCTGCGTTCTGCGTTCTGCGTTCAATCTCCCAAACCCGCGGCAGCAAGCTGCCGCAATCCTAAATCGCCGCAAGACGTTTCTTCAACGGCGCGACCGTGTTCTCGCTCCGAGCCGCTGCATTACGCCTGGTGCATGGGGCCAAAGTTCGACAGCCATCCGATCGGCACCGATTCGCCGGCCGGAGTGCGGCGGCTTGCCGCCGCTGCAATCCTTGGGGAGGGGATTGAACGCAGAACGCAGAACGCAGAATCAGAATTGAGAAGGGGCCTGATTCTCAATTCTCACTCTGCGTTCTGCGTTCAATCCCCAAAACCCGCGGCAGCAAGCTGCCGCAATCCTGGGGCGGCAGCTTGCTGCCGCACTCCTAGATCGCGGCTAGGCGTTTCTTCAACGACGCGATCGTGTTTTCGCTTCGCTGGCCTTTCGGCAGGGCGTTCGCGTAATCGATCGCTTCCTGCAGTGTCTTCCGGGCGTTCTCCTTGTCGCCTTTCGCGGCGTAGATGTCGGCGCGGTTGCGCAGCACCGAGATCTTGCGCGGGCCGTACACCTTGGCCAGCGCGCGATCGGATGCGGCGAGCGCCTCGTCGTACTTCTTCATCGCTTTGTACGCAGCGGAGAGACGCGACGGCGGGTTGTAGTCGTTCGGGAAATCCTTCTCCGACTGCTCGAGCATCGGCACCGCTTTTTCGGGTTGCCCGAGGGCGAGGTAGGCGCCGAGGCGGTGCGAGTCGTAGACCGTGCGCTCGTCGGGCGTCTTCGCCTTCGCCGCTTCCGCATCGAGAAACGCCGACCACTCCTCGGTCATCTTGCGCTCGCCCGCTTCGTCCTTCAGCGCTTCGCGTGCGGCGATCAGCGACTGGTACATGCCCGAGCGATCGTCGCCGGAGAGCGGGATCTTCGGATCGTTCATCGACTCGCGCGTCGCCGTCTCCAGCGTGTCGATCGCGCTCTTGTCGTTGATCTCGGCGGCGCATCCGAGGCCCATCGCGGCGATGTTCGCGCCGGAGTTGGTGCCGCGCAGTTTCGAGTAGTTCTCGAGCGTGAAGTGCGTGCAGCGATCGTTGTCGCCGTGCATCGACAGCGCGGTCACGTACGACTCCGCCGCGCGTCCGTAGCGGCTCCAGTTCTTCGGCGCCTTCGCCAGCGCCTGCTCGTACGACTTGATCGCCTCGTCGTTCAAGCCCTCCGCCGCGTACTGGTCGGCGGCGACGAGCAGCGTGTCGGCGCCCGCGTCCGGATTCACCGCGCGGCGTCCGTCATCGAGCAGCTTCGTCAGCTGCGGAACCGTCGCGCCGCTCATGTAGCGCAGCGCCACCGACTCCTTCTTCGGATCGATGACCATCAGCGTCGGGATCGCGGGAATCGGATACTTGGTGAGGAACGCGGCGTTCTTCGTGTTGTCGATGTCGACCTGAAGCCAAACAAACTGTCCGGCGTACCGCTCGAGGCGCTTGTCGGTGAAGACGAACGCCTGCATCGAGCGGCAGGTGTGTCACCAGGGTGCCCAGGCTTCGACGAAGATCGGCTTGTGCGTCTTCTTCGCGTCGCTGAGCGCTTTCGTGTAGTCGTCTTGAATGAAGGGGAGCACTTCTTTCGCCTGCGCGAGTGGCGCGAGCGCGAGTGCCGAGAGCAGCATAAGCGTCGTGCGTTTCATGTCAGCGATCGTAACTCAACTCAGGTGCCAGGTCCGTCCGTCAGACCCCAGAACGAAACCCATCTGTTTCAAGTACGCCGCATGCGCCTCGGTGTCCGCCGGGCTGACGATCTTGCGCACACCGCGATCGCGGAAGTAATCGATGCGGTCGTGGAACAGATACCGTCCGATCTTCGAGTCGCGATATTGCGCCACGGCGTAATCGAGCTGGACCTCGAGCACGTCACCGCGAATCCTGCCGAGGAGGAGTCCGGCGGGGACGAGGTCGCGCAGGACGAAGACGACGGTGTCCGTTGCCTCGGCTGCGAATTCGAATCGGGGGAAGAAGCGCCGGATGCCGCGCTGCTCGAAGTCGAGGAAGTAGCGGAGGTACTCCGAACGCGGACTGATCTCCAGAATCCGAAAGATCTCGCGCCGCCGCCGCAACCGGATGAGCTGCACGACGTTGATCACGGCGGTCAGCAGATTGAGGAGTCCGACCGGATACGCGCCGATCAGGAATCCATAAACGGCGAAGGTGGCCGCGCCGAATAAGTTGATGATCCTCAGCCGGACGATCGACCGCATCAGCAGCGAGGCCGCGATGAGAACGGAAGCTGCGTAGCCGAGAAGCTGGAGCGAGAGGTGAGGCATCGACCTTGGAGGAGTGATAGAGCAGGCCGAGTGATAGAGGGGCGGAGGACCGTCACTCTCACTCGTATCCTCTATCACTCCCTCCCTCTATCACTCTCTTTTCACAACCACTTCGCCAGCCAATCCGCCACTTCCTTGTAGAAGTAGCGCGAGTTCTCGCCGTTGAGGATCCAGTGGTTTTCGTCGGGCCACACGAGCAGACGCGACGGCACGCGCATGCGCTGCAGCGCGGCCCACATCTCCAGTGTCTCGTTCATCGGGACGCGGTAGTCGTGCTCGCCGACGGAGAGCATGATCGGCGTCTTGAACTGCGCGGCGTAGCGGATCGGATTCTGCGTGCGCCACACCTCGCCCTGTTCCCATGGCGGGCCGAGGTTCATCAGCTCGCGGCTGTAGATCGTGTCGGACGTGCCCCATTGCGACTCGAGGTTGCTCAGGCCGGCGTGCGCGATGAGGCACTTGTAGCGCGTCGTCGAAGCTTCGAGCCAGTTCGCGAGATGGCCGCCGTAGCTGGCGCCGGCCGCGGCCTGACGCGTGCCGTCGATGAACGCAAAGCGTTTGATCGCTTCGTCCGCGGCCTGATTGATCTCCTCGCCGGGCGTCTTCAGCGGATCGCCCTGGATATTCTGTGCGAACTGCTCGCCGAAGCCGGTCGAGCCGGTGTAGTTGGTCAGCAGGACGATGTAGCCGGGCTTCGCCAGCAGGTGGTAATTCCACCGCAGGGAGATTTGGTCTCTCCACATGTTAGCGGCGCCGCCGTGGATCAATACAAGGAGTGGATATTTCTTCCCCTCGTCGAATCCGGCCGGTACGACGAGCATATTGTGAATTTTCCTGCCCTTTGCCGAAGTGAAGTAAAAGTGTCTTGGAGCTTGCCAGTCGATCGCTGCTGCAGCGTCGGTGGTGAAGTCCGTCAGATTTTTCCGACTGCTTTTATCGATCCGCACCACTTCCGCCGGATCGATCGAACTGCCCCAACGCGCGATCATCACCGGCGACTTCTCCGGAATCACGAGATCGGAATAGACGCCACGCTCCGGTTCGACCGGGAGCTTCACCTCGCCGCCGGTCGCCGCAACCGAATAGATCTTGATCAGGCCCGCGTCTTCGGCGGTGAAGTAGATCGTCTTGCTGTCCGGCGTGATCGCATAGGAATCGACGGACCGATCGGAGTTCGCGGTGAGCACGCGGCGGTTCGCCATCGCCGGCCAGTCGAACGCGACGAGCCGCGTGAGGTTGTAGACCTTGCCGTTGCTCGCCTCGAACTGCGCGTAGAGCGTTTTTCCGTCGGGACTGAATCGCGGCCGCGCATACGCGCCGTCGGCATGCGCGATGAGCTCCGGCTCTCCGCCGCTCGCCGCCACTCGATACAGATCGATCGGCACCTCGGCATACGCAGCGGTGTTGCGCCTGGTCGTGACCGCGAAGACGACCGACTGTCCATCCGGCGACCACGCCGCATCGATCTCCTCGCGCGATCCTTCTCCGCCGCGCCCGCCGAATCCCGCCTCGGACACGAGCTTCGTGCCCGCAAGCAGGTCGCTCGATTTCGCTGCACCATCGAGCGGCTGAATCTCCAGATGCGTCTGCTGCTCGTCGAGCCAGCGATCCCAATGCCGGATCGGGAACGTCGTGTAGACGCGGACGTTGTACTTGCGATCCTTCCGCTCCTTCGCCAGCTTGCGATTCGCCTCATCGTCCGCCGCGCCGGGCCACACTCCGGTGACGAAGAGGAGCGCGTTACCGTCGGGACGAAACTGCGGATTTCGCGCGCCCGTCGCTGCATTCGTCACGCGCTGCGCCTCGCCGCCGTTCGCGACGTCGAGAATGTAGATCTGCGCGGCGTCGTCGCCTTCGCGCTTGGTGGAGAACGCGATGCGATGGCTGTCCGGTGACCAGGTGACGTCGCTCTCGCCCGCTTTGGTGAAGGTGATTTTGCGCGGCTTCGCGCTGCCGTCGGCGGGCACGAGCCAGAGGTCCGAGGTCTGTTCCTTTTCGTCGTAGGCGGGATCGGTGACCGAGGTGACGACCCATTTGCCGTCCGGACTGACTGCCGGCGCGCCGACGCGCTTCATCAGGAAGAGGGCTTCGTGCGTCGGTGCCTGTTTGGCGGCGAGGGTGGTGGTTGCGAGGAAGAGGAGGGCAGACAGAACCTTCTTCATGGGGCGCAGTTATACACTGACGTGATGACACAAACTGCCTTGATCACCGGCGCGTCGAGCGGGATCGGCGCGGACTTCGCCCGCCTATTCGCTGCCGATGGTTACGAGCTCGTTCTCGTCGCGCGCTCCGAGGGGAAGATGCAGGAGCTGGCGAAAACGTTCGGCGTGAAATCGACGATTCTTCCGTTCGATCTGGCGCGCCCCGGCGCCGCGAAACGGCTCTTCGACGCACTGGTTGAGAGATCGATCAACATTGACGTGCTCGTCAACAATGCGGGTCTCGGCACCGCCGGGAAGTTCCTCGAGTACGACGTCGCGAAGGACGACGACATGATCGAGGTCAACATCTTCGCGCTGACCGAGCTGACGAAGCTGCTGCTGCCCGCGATGGTGTCGCGCAAGCAGGGGAAGATCCTCAACGTCGCGTCGACGGCCGCGTTCCAACCCGGTCCGCTGATGGCGGTTTATTACGCGACGAAGGCGTACGTGCTGTCGTTCTCCGAGGCGATCGCGGACGAGTTGCGTGGAACGGGCGTGACGGTCACCGCGCTCTGTCCCGGGCCGACTTCCACCGGTTTCGGCGCCGCCGCCGGCGTGAATCAGACGCGCCTCTTCACGTTGATGAAGCCGATGACGTCGATGGAGGTCGCGAAGAAGGGTTACGAAGCGATGAAGCGCGGACAGCGCGTCGTCGTGACGGGGATGATGAACCGGCTGCTGGTGCAGTCGGTGCGCATCAGTCCGCGGCGCGTGGTGACGACGATCGTGCGGAAGCTGCAGGAGTCGCGGCTCTGACGTCGTCATCCCGAGCGTAGTCGAGGGACCTGGGGGGGCGGTGGCGCGCTAATCGAGCCACCGCCCCCCCAGGTCCCTCGACTACGCTCGGGATGACGACGGGCGGCGGGCGAGCAGCTGCGCGAGCACCGCTCCGCAGCAATCGATCACCACATCGAGCGGCGACGACGTGCGCGACGGCACGAACGATTGATGAAACTCGTCCGTCGCCGCCACCGCGAGCGCGATCAGCACGGCGATCATTGGCCAGCGCAGCGTCCACTCGCGACGCTCGCCGCGCAGCGCGCGGAGCCAGAGCCACCCGAGGATGCCGTACTCGGTGAGGTGCGCGAGCTTGCGCATCGCGTACTGCGTGAGCTCGTACGTCGTTTCGGAGAGCGGATGGCCGAGGATCGCGGTGGCGAGCATCTGCAGCGTGTTGCCGGTGTGCTGCGCGGAGAAGAGATCGGAAGACGCGGCAAAGATGACGAGCGTCCAGAGGATGGCGGCGGCGTAGCGGATCATCGGTGAGTCTTGTAGACGTCCCGCGTCGCGTCGACGTTGCCGATTTCCATGTCGTTGCCGATGTCGCCGAGCACCGCGCGGAGTCGTCTCAGCGTCTTGCGGACGGGCTGAGGGATGCCGTCAGTCGTGATCGTCACGACCTCGCCCGGTAATTCGTGCACCTCGACCAGCTCCACGAAGAACGTGGCCGCTCCGTCCGCAGTGGCAATCGCGATGCTGCTGGGCTCCGACATGTCCGTATGGTGCTCGACCTGCTCGTCGAGCGCAGCGATGAAGGCCGGATCGGCGATGAGCCGCCGCAACTCGCGGAGTTGCGCGCTCGTGAGCGAGCCCTTGAAGTCGCCCGAGACCTCGCCGTCGGACCAGATCGTGATGTGACTGATGAAGCTCGTCGTGCCGCCGCCGTAAACGTGCGAGAAGTCGAGCAGCGGCCGATAGGAACAGGGCGCGTCGGTGCGGGGCTGTTTGATGCTCGTGTCGAAACGTTCGAATGCGACGGTGTCCGGATCGACGAAGTAGCAGTATTCACCGGCTTCCGTGGCCGGACCGTAATCGTCCGCTTTCATGATCGTCAGTGCCGCTGTTTTGTCCGCGCCGCGATGCAGTTCGACGTCACCCCTCGCATCGATCACCACGCACTGATCGTGCGGCACGTGCATGCGCAAGCCGCCGGGGAGCTCGAGGATTGCGAGGAGGAGCAGCGAGAGGTGCATGCGTCAGCGATCGTAACGCACTGGCGGCGCGGCCCCTCACCCCTGGCCCCTCTCCCCGCGACGCGGGGAGAGGGGCCAGGGGGGTTAGAACGAGACGCGTACGCCGAAGCGGGCGGAGGTGGGTGGGGTTCGGAGCACCGGCTTGAGGTAGTTCGGATTGACGGGAGTCGGCGACGCGTTGTCCGCCTCTTCGAAGCCCCAGCGTTGATCGAGCAGGATGGGGCGCTGCGCGTTCAGTACGTTGAAGATGTCGAGCAGCAGGTTCACCTTGAAGCGTCCGGTATCGATCGGATATCCGAGGTGCACGTCGGCTTCGTAGTTGTCGGGCGTGCGGCCTTCGGCGCCGCGCGTGGTCAGGAAGAACTCGTAGCGGCCGTACGCATCGGAGTAGCCGTAGCGCGTCAGCGGCGTGCCGCTGCGCCAGTACGCGCTCGCGCCGATCGACAGCTTCCACGGCGTGAAGTACGAGCCCGACACCTTGAACTGATTGCGGCGGTCGTTCGACAGCGGACCTTTGTTCGTGATCTTCGACAGATCGCTGCCGTTGGTGAAGAAGTCGTAGTAGTCGTACGCGGCGGAGATGTTCGGATCGGCGCCGACGTTCGTGAACGGCGCCCATTCGCCGTCGTAATTGCCGTCGAGCTTCGAGTAGATGTACGACGCGATCGCCTGCCAGTTGTTCGAGAAGCGCTTGGTCGCATCGAACTGCAGGCCTTTGTACGTCCGCTTCGGCTTCGGCGCGGGCAGCGTGTGCGAGTAATCGAGCGTGAAGATGTCCTTCATCAGGCCCTGGCCGGGATTGCCGATGCAGTACGTGCCGTCGTCGGCGCAGAGGAAGTCTTCGATGACGCGGCCGTAGCTGCGGTAGATGCCTTTCACGCCGACGGAGATGTTCGGCATGACTTCGCGCTCGCCGCCGATGATGTACTCGCTGAGGTACTGATTGCGGATGTCGGGATCGCTCGGCTCGGTGAAGCCGCCGAGGATCGCGGACGTGGTGCCGTAATCCGCTTCCGCATTCGGATCGGGCGTCGTGCTCGTCGGGCTGTAATTGACGATGCGCGGCTGCCGTTCATACGAGAACGAGCGGATGACGAGATCCATCGGAATCTCTTCGTAGTAGCGGCCGTACGAGCCGATGACCTTCGACTTGTGATCGCCGTTCGGGTCCCAGCTGAAACCGAGGCGCGGCGCGTAGTCCTTCTTCAGATCGATCTGCGTGACGCCGCTCGCGTCGATGATGCGCTGCCGGTCCCACCGCACGCCGGCGTTGATCGTCACGTTCCTCATCGTCCAGCGATCCTGCAGAAAGAGCGCGGTGTTCTTGTGCTGCGGCTTGGCGATGAGCGCGCCGACCGGCGCGTTGGCGACCGTGGCGGTCGGCGTGGTCCAGTAGAAGTGGCGGTAGATCGGCTTCAACGGATTCACGTCGTTCGCGAACACGTCAACTTGTTGACCACCGGACATCTGCTTGGTGACGTCCGCGCTTTCGGTCTGATATTCGAAGCCCGCTTTGATGTCGTGTGCGCCGAGGAAGTGCTCGGCCGAGGTGCCGTACAGCTTGCGGTCGAACGACTTTTCCTGTTCCAGACCGAAGCCGCCGGTCTGGAAGAAATCGTTCGACGCGTCGCGGTACTCGATCGCGTCGCCGGCGCTGGTGGCAGGGCCGACCGAGTTCTTCTCGCGATGGCGCGCGATCTGGCCGGAGAAGATCCACTGCGAGGCGAAGCCGCCGTCGTAGCTGAGCGCGTAATCGCGTCCGCCGAAATCCTGGCGTCCGAGGTACGTCGCCGGATCGCCGTTCAGCGCGTGGTTCGCGTCGTTGATCGCGCCGGTGTCGACGCGCGGGTCCTGGAAGAACGTGCCGACGAGCGAATGGCCGGTGGCGATGTTCCAGGTCAGCTTGGCCGAGCCGAGGTTGCGGTGGCTGTCCGACGTGACGAGATCGCCCGCATTCGGACCCGACGGCAGGCTGCTGTCGAGCGAGTTGCGCACCTGGTCGTACGCGGCGAAGAACCAGAGCTTGTCCTTGACGAAGAAGCCGCCGAGGTCGACGCCGTAGTCCTTGCGCGTGAACCCTTCCGCGGTGCCGCCGTTGGAGACGACCGACTTCGTATTCGACTGCAGCGAATCGTTGTCGTAGTAACCGAAGACGTCGCCGCGCAGGTCGTTGCCGCCCGACTTGGTGATGACGTTGATGATGCCGCCGGTCGACTTGCCGAATTCCGCTTCGTAGCCGCCGGTCTTCACATCGACTTCCTGGATGAACTCGAAATTGAGCTCCTTGCCCTGGAAGCCGTACTCGGCGTTCGTGGTGTTGACGCCGTCGATGAAGTACGAGTTCTCCGCGCCCGACGAGCCGTAGACGGAGATGGTCGACTGGCCGGTGTTCTGCGGATTGGCGTCGGACGTGACGCCCGGCGCGACCTGCACGATCGACGAGTAATTGCGGCCGGTCGGCAGCGTCTCGATGGCGCGCGCGTTGAGATTCGTCCCCAGACTCGACGTCGATGTATCGAGTACCGGCGCCTCGGCCGTGACGGTGATCTCCTGGATGGACGAGGGGTTCATCGTCGCATCGGCGATGCCGTTCCCGCCGAGCGGGACCGTCACTTTCGTGCTGGTCGTCTTGAATCCTTCCAGCGCGAATTTGACGGTGTAGAGGCCGGGCGGCAGACCGCGCACGATGTAGTCGCCGTTGCCCGACGTGACGGTGATGCGCTCGCCCTGCAGCGAGGGACTGGTCACCGTGACGGTGATGCCCGGCGCGGGATCGCCGTTGCCGAGTTTGACCGCGCCGGAGAGCGTGCCGGTCGTGATCTGCGCCGCAAGCGGAATCGCGAGCAGAAGAATGAGGAGCACGAGGAAGAACCGGGAGAGGGACATGCGGACCTCCTGAATTGAACTGTTTGGGTAAGTCTATCGTGTGGAGGGGGGTGGGGGTTGAGTTGTTGAGTTGTTGGGTTGTTGGGTTGTTGAGTTGCTCGGTTGCTCGGTTGCTGGGTTGCTTGGTCCCTCCGGTCAAGCCCCAGCAACTCAGCAACGAGACGCCGACGCATCTCGTCCTCAACTGGACGTCTACAATCACTCCTCGATGACCGCCCGCGAGATCCAGATCGTCCTGCATCAGCCCAATCTCCCTCCCGCGTCGATGACGCTGACGTCCGCGCAACCGATCACGCTCGGGCGCGCGAGCGAGTGCACGATTCCGATCAAGGACCGCTTTCTGTCGCGGCATCACGCGGAGATCACGTTCACGTCCGGCCAGTGGATCGTTCGCGATTGCGGCAGCGTGAACGGCACGCTGTTGAACGGCGCGAAGCTGCTGGAGCCGACGCCGATCCGTTCCGGCGATCGCATCACGCTCGGCGATACGGAGGTCGTGGTGGGCGGCGACTCGGCGGAGGAGATGCTGCAATCGCAGATCGTCGCGATCGACAGCAATTCCGCGGCGAAAAGTATGGTGCTGCCGATGGAGGAGGCGATCGACGATCGCGCCACACGCGGCCGCGAGCGCGCATCGATCCTCGCCGAGCTCGCGGTGGAGTTCATCGAAGACCGTCCGATGAGCGAGCTGTTCGACTTCATCCTGGACAAGGTTTCGGTGCTCCTGCAGCCGTCGCGCTGCGCACTCGCACTCCTCGGTGCGGATGGCCGGACCTTCACCGATGTGCGCCTGCATCGCCTCGACCCGAACGATCCCACCGACCTCGTCATCAGCCGCACGCTCCTCGGCGAAGTGATCGAGGAGCGCAATGTCATCTCGTTCATGGACGTCGACTCGGCGATGGACGACAAGCTCGCCAATGCGGCCTCGATCATCGGGCAGCAGATTCGTGCGGCGGTCTGCGCGCCGCTGGTGGTGAACGATGTCGTTAGCGGCGTGCTGTATCTCGATTTTCTGGCGACCCGCGGCGCGGTCACGCAGGACGACCTGCGGCTCATCGCGCAGATCGCACGCTTCGCGGCGGTGAAGCTCGAGACGACGCGCCTGCGCGAAGAGTCGATCGCCAAGGCGAAGTTCGAGGAAGAGCTGAAGACGGCGTACGTGATTCAGAGCCGTCTGCTGCCCGCGACGCTGCCGCAACTCGACGGCTACGAGTTCGCCGGCACGAACAAGCCGTGCCGCACCGTGAGCGGCGATTACTACGACGTGATCGTGCGTCCCGACGGCCGCATCTACTTCGTGATCGCTGACGTGAGCGGCAAGGGCATTACCGCCGCGCTGGTGATGACCAGCCTCGCGACGGCGTTCAGCATCTTCACGCGCAACGATCCGACGCCGGCGGAGCTCGTGCGCGAGCTGAACGTGACGCTCGTGCCGAAGACCGCCCCGACGAAGTTCGCGACGTTGTTCGCGGGACTTCTGGATCCGTCGACGGGGCGCGTCGATTACACGAACGCCGGCCACGTGCCGCCGCTCGTCGTCGGCCGCGACGGCGTGCAGCAGTTGAAGACGACCGACATGGTGATCGGCCTCTTCCCCGCCGCGCAGTACCGCAATCAGTCCGTGACCCTCGCCCCCGGCGACTCCCTCGTGCTCTTCACCGACGGCGTCACCGAGGCCGAAAACCAGGACGAGGAACAACTGGGACTGGACCCTGTCGCGATGCTCCTCACGCCGCTGCACGGCACGACCGCGAGCGCGTTGCTCGAGTCGATCGAGAAGCACGTGCAGTCGTTCACGAGCGAAGCGCCCGCGGGGGACGACGTGACGATGCTGGCCTTGACGCGGAGATGACGCGGAACTGGTGTAGGGCAAGCTCTCAGCTTGCCGCCCCCGGGACAAGCTGAGAGCTTGTCCTACACCCATGAGGGGGCTCACCGCATGAACGCGCGCAAGTGCGGCATCGCCGACGACGTGACGATGCTGGCCCTGACGCGCGGAGATGAGGAACTGGTGTAGGGCAAGCTCTCAGCTTGCCGCCCCCGGGACAAGCTGAGAGCTTGTCCTACACCCATGAGGGGGCCTCACCGCATGAACGCGCGCAACTGCGGCATCGCCGACGACGTGACGATGCTGGCCCTGACGCGCAGAGATGAGGAGCTGGTGTAGGGCAAGCTCTCAGCTTGCCCCCCTGGACAAGCTGAGAGCTTGTCCTACACCATGACGGGGCCTCAACGCACCAATGCGCGCAACTGCGGCATCGCCGACGACGTGATGATGCTGGCCCTGACGCGCAGAGATGAGGAGCTGGTGTAGGGCAAGCTCTCAGCTTGCCGCCCCGGGACAAGCTGAGAGCTTGTCCTACACCAGTGAGGGGCCTCACCGCACCAACCTTCGCAACTGCGGCATCGCCGACGACGTGACGATGCTGACCCTGACGCGCAGAGATGAGGAGCTGGTGTAGGGCAAGCTCTCAGCTTGCCGCCCCCGGGACAAGCTGAGAGCTTGTCCTACACCATGACGGGGGCTCACCGCATGAACGCGCGCAACTGCGGCATCGCCGACGACGTGACGATGCTGGCCCTGACGTGGAGAGATGAGGAACTGGTGTAGGGCAAGCTCTCAGCTTGCCGCCCCGGGGACAAGCTGAGAGCTTGTCCTACACCATGACGGGCATCACCGCATCAACGTGCGCAACTGGGGCATCGCCGACGACGTGACGATGCTGGCCCTGACGTGGAGAGATGAGGAGCTGGTGTAGGGCAAGCTCTCAGCTTGCCGCCCCCGGGACAAGCTGAGAGCTTGTCCTACACCATGACGGGGCCTCACCGCATGAACGCGCGCAACTGGGGCTGATTGGGATCGATGGCCAGCGATTTCTCGAACGCGGCCTTCGCGGCGGACTCGTCGCCGAGGCACAACTCCGCGGCGCCGATGGAGGCGTAGACGACGGCGTTCTGCTCCGAAGCGGCGCGCTGGAAATCGGCGAGTGCGTTGCGGCAGTCGTGCTTCTCCATCCGATAGCGTCCGCGCATGGCGAGCCAGTGCGGCTCGGGATCGATGGCGATCGCATCGTCGAGGAGCTTGTCGGCGCGGGCGAGGTCAACATGTTGACGATGCAGCAGGTCGGAGAGGTTCCACATCGCCGAGGCGCTGTGCGGGTCGATCTGCAGCGCTGTGTCGTATGCCTTGATCGAATCGTCGTTGCGTCCGAGCTCGCGCAGGATGAGGCCTTCGTTGTCGTACGACGCAGCGGTGCGCGTGCCGTGATAGTTCGCCGGCGCGTGCGTCGATTCATTCGAGCCGATGTAGCCGAGGGATTTCAAATTAGCGATGGCCTCCGAGGAGGCAGGAGTTGCTGAAGTGATGCGCTGCTGCCGCCACGCGCGCTGATACACCGACACATCGCGCGGCAATCCGAGCAGCTCCAGCAACAGCGGCGTGATGCCATCCACGTGCGGACAAGAAGGCGCGCCCCGCGGCACGACGAGAATCCCTTCCTCGCGATGCCATTTCCCTGCGGTCGCGACCGCGGTGCTCGACACAGTGATCTTCCGGCTCCACTCAAACCCGTGATCCGACGCGATCACGAGCTGCGCGTTCTCGCGCGCGTAATCGCCGAGGATCTGATCGACGCGCGCGAAGTACTTGCGAACGTCGTCTTCGCTCACGCGCTGCGACGCGAACAGATGCCCGATCACATCCGTCCCCTGAAAGTAGACGACCGCGAGATTCGGATGATCGCGATGAATCGCAGACAGCGCCGCGCGATGCACCGCCTCGGTCTGCGCGACGTAATCACCCGCGACCTCGCGATCGGTCACGATCGTCCCGTTCACCTTTTCGGCCGGAAACGTCGCCCACATCCCGATCACGTCAACACGTTGACCTTTTTCCGTCAGCATGTTCCAGATCGCCGGCACGTGCCGCTCGTCGCTGGTGATCGGCTCCTTCTCGCCGGTCGACGGATTGAAGCGCGTGAAATCGAGGATGTGATGCTCGAGCGGCGAGACGCCGGTCATCATCGATGTCCAGACCAGCGGCGAGAGCGGCGGCTGTTGCGTGAGGAGCGTGCGTTTGTCACTCGACGAAACGATGCGCGCAAGGTTCGGCATGGTGCCCTCGGACATATAGCGATCGAGCAGCTGCCAGTCCGCGCCGTCCAGTCCGATAAAGATGACATGCGGGCCATTCGCGCGATGGCATGCGAGCAGCGTGAGCAGGATCACGGGGAGCGACCAGCGGCGCATGTAGTTTGAGTGTAATGCTCTCGTTCCTTCTCGCCACCGTCATCACCATCGATGCGAATGCGAATCGCCATCCGATCTCACCGCTGATCTACGGCACCAACTTCGCCACCGCGCAGCAGCTGGAGGAGTTGAACGCGCCGCTGAATCGCCGCGGCGGCAACGCAACCACGCGCTACAACTGGCAGGCGAACGCCACGAATCACGCGTCCGACTGGTACTTCGAGAGTCTCGCCGAGGCGAGCGGCGTCGCGGGCGATGACGCGGATCGATTCGTCGATGAGTCGCACGCCGGCGGCGCCGAGCCGATGATCACCATCGGCATGCTGGGCTGGGTGGCGAAGCTCGGCAACAATCGCGCACGGCTCTCGAGCTTCTCGATCGCGAAGTACGGCACGCAGTCCGATCGTGACTGGCAATGGTTTCCCGATGCAGGCAACGGCGTTCGTTCATCCGACGGCAAGCGCGTCACCGGCAACGATCCGAACGACGCAAACCTCCCGTCCGACGCACTGTTCCAGCAGGCCTGGGTCCGTCACCTCGGTACGCGCGTACATTGGTACCTGCTCGACAACGAGCCGAGTCTCTGGCACGAGACGCATCGCGACGTGAAGCCGTCCGGCGCGACGATGGACGAGATGCGCGACCGCACGCGCGACTACGCGGCGCGCATCCGCGAGGCCGACCCGAACGCGATCATCTGCGGCCCCGAGGAGTGGGGCTGGCTCGGGTTTCTGTACAGCGGGGCGGACCAGCAGTACGCGTCGACGCACGGCTGGAGCTTCTTCCCCGATCACGCGGCGCACGGCAACGCCGATTTCATCCCGTGGTACCTGCGCGAAACGCGCGGCAGCATCGACGCGCTGACGGTGCACTGGTATCCGCAGAGCGGCGAGTTCAGCGACGACACGTCGGCATCGATGCAGGCGCTGCGCAATCGTTCGACGCGCTCGCTGTGGGATCGCAATTACAGGGACGAGTCGTGGATCGATACGAAGGTGTACCTGATCCCGCGTCTGCGCGAGTGGATCGATGCAAATGCGCCCGGCGTGATGACCGGCATCACCGAGTACAACTGGGGCGCCGAGCACCACATGAACGGTGCCACCGCCCAGGCCGACCTCCTCGGCATCTTCGGCCGCGAAGGACTCGATCTCGCGACGCGCTGGACGACGCCCGACACCGGCTCACCAGTGTTTCTCGCGATGAAGATGTATCGCAACTACGACGGCTCGCATGCAACGTTCGGCGAGACATCCGTGCTCGCAACTGCTCCCGCTCCCGATCACATCTCCGCGTTCGCGGCGCTGCGCAACGATGGCGCGCTGACGGTGATGATCGTCGCGAAGGATGTGTCGGGACCGGTCGAGTTGCACGTGAACAATTTCCCGTTCACTACCGCGCAGGTGTGGCAACTCGCAAACGGCGCGATCGCGCGCAAGCCCGATACGAATTCGCTCACGATCACGGTACCGTCGCCGAGTGTGACGCTG
Organism: Thermoanaerobaculia bacterium; assembly: GCA_035255945.1. Lineage (GTDB taxonomy): Bacteria > Acidobacteriota > Thermoanaerobaculia > Gp7-AA8 > Gp7-AA8 > JAJPHC01. The sequence continues at coordinate 7,962 of DATEZA010000118.1, read as the reverse complement.
CTGGTGATGCCGCGCGTGCAGGTGCGGCGAAGAGCGACGTAGCTCAGCGGTTGAACGGCACCTCGCTGACCAGGTGGAAGCCGCGCTTCATCAGCGGAAAATCGGTCGTGCCCGTGCGATCCATGGCCACGTCGATGGCGTGACCGTCGAGCGTTCCCTGCAGCGTCGCGTGACCATTCGCCGCGAGCTGGAATCGCAGGCGGCCGGCCGGTTGCGTGCCCGCGGGGACTTCGCCGCGATCGTTGGTCGGAAGCAGCCCGAACTCGCGATCGGGAGTGCCATCGAGTTTGAAGAGGCGCGTCGAATGATCGAAGCCCCACAGCCGAACGTAGCCGCGCAGGAGCACGAACGTCTTCCAGCGATCGCCGTTCGTGGCGATCGGCGGCAGCTCGACGCCGTCGCGCCGCAGCGACGCCACCGTGTACCAGCCGTCGGGCGGCTTCGGATTCAGACGGCCGGCGTATTGGCGCTTCGCATCCATCGCATCCGAGAACTGCGTCCCGAGAATGGCGACGACGATCAGCATCTTCAGTGCAAACCCGAGATAGCGCGGACGCGGGCCGAGGTCCGGCGCGGGTCCGGTCGGCCGGCCCAGAAGAAAAACGTTGGCCAAGCGGCGAAGATCGGGAATCAGTAGCAGCGTCGCGGCGAATAGGAGATGCACCGAGCCGATCTTCACCGGCACGTCGTAGCAGAAGTTCATCATCGCGATGTTCGCCGTCACGGTCGCGCACACGAGCGCGCCGAGGGTGGCGGTGCGGCGGAAGAAAAGCAGCAGCGCCCCCAGCATCTCGCCCGCGCCGGCGAAAAACGTGTACGCGGTCGAGTAGCCCATGAAAGTCCAGAGGAGTCCCATCGGCGAGGAGTCGCCGTAGGTTTCGGTGAGGCGGGTAAAGCCCGGTGTGGGGAATTGCAGCTTGATCACTTTCACCACGCCATACGTCACCATCGAGATCGCGAGCACGTAGCGAAGGAAGAGATGCGCCCAGCCGCCGAGCGTTGCGTAGTTCGGGCGGCGGCGATCGAGGACCGACCAGACGACGGCACCGAGGAGCGCGAGCACGGCCATCGTCGCGATGCGAATCCAGTCATACAACGTGTCGCCGCTGCCGTTGGAGAAGTTCGTGATCTGCAGAGCGAGAAATGTCTTGCCGACCCACGGAATCAGGCGATGCCAGAGCGGATCGAACACGCCGCTCAGTTTGTCCGGCGACGCGAGACCGCTCGGCAGCGGAAAGAAGAAGAGCAGCACGTAAAGAACCAGGCCGCGAAACGCGAAGCGCTGCCACAGCGGCCAGACAATCGGCGCGACCGCTGCCGGCGTTTCGACGGCGGTATCGGGCTCGATGAGTGCCAACGCTCGCTCTGTTTGCATCCGACGAGTGTAAAGGAGTGCGGCAGCTCGCTGCCGCCCTCCCGGAGTGCGGCAGCTTGCTGCCGCACTCCGTCACATCGTCGTGTGATCACTCGCACCCATCGATTCGAAGAACGCGTTCAAGCTCGGCCCGTGGATCCGTGGGCTCGAGCCGAGCGGGAAGTTCTCCTGCAGCAGTTGCAGCGGCTGCGGATCGGCGTGCGTGGGACCATCCTCGCCGGTCTTCAAAACCTGACCTGGAGCGCGGACCTCTGGTCCGCAGTCGCTGGCCGTCTCGGCCGGCGACCGGTCGTCGAGCGGGACGCTCGCCGACTGCGGACGAGACGTCCGCGCTCCATCGCCGATCGCGTTCATCACCGGCGCCGGCCTCGATGGCGAATCGCAAAGTAATTCTCAATTCCAACTCTGCGCTCTGCGTTCTGCGTTCAATCCTCTGGGATGCCGCAGAAACGGGGGATTGAACGCAGAACGCAGAACGCAGAGTTGGAATTGAGAATCAAGGAGAACCAATGCCCCTCATCATGGAGCCCTTCCGCATCAAAGCCGTCGAGCCGATCCATCTCACCACCTACGAAGAGCGCGAGCGCGCGCTGCAGGCCGCCGGCTACAACGTCTTCCTCCTCAACAGCGATGATGTGATCATCGACCTGCTGACCGACTCCGGCACCGGCGCGATGTCGGCGAAGCAGTGGGCTGCGATGATCGACGGCGACGAAGCCTACGCGGGCAGCCGCTCGTTCCAGCGCTTCCGCGACGTCGTGCACGACCTCACCGGCTACAAGCACATCCTGCCGGTGCATCAGGGCCGCGCGGCGGAGCGCATCCTCTTTTCGAGTCTGCTGCAGCCGGGCGATGTGGTCGTCAACAACATCCACTTCGACACCACGCGTGCGAACGTCGAGTACGCCGGCGCCGAGGCTCGCGATCTGGTCATCGCGGAAGGACGGGTGCCGAGCGCGCAGCATCCGTTCAAAGGGAACATCGACCTCTTCGCGCTCGAGGAAATGCTGAAGAACGACGGCGAGCGGATCGCGCTGGTGATGATGACCGTCACGAATAATTCCGGCGGCGGGCAGCCGGTGTCGCTGGAGAACATCGCGCAGGCGTCGGAGATCGCGCAGCGGTACGGCAAGCTGTTTTTCCTCGATGCGTGCCGGTTCGCGGAGAACGCGTGGTTCATCCGCGAGCGGGAGGCGTCGCAGCGCGGACGCACGCCGAAATCGATCGCCCAGGAGATGTTCCGCTACGCCGACGGCTGCACGTTCTCGGCGAAGAAGGACGGACTGGCGAACATCGGCGGCTTCCTCGCGCTCAATCACGACCGGCTCGCCGAGAAATGCCGAAACCTGCTGATCCTGACCGAGGGCTTTCCGACGTATGGAGGCCTGGCGGGATACGACCTGGCGGCGATTGCGGAGGGACTGACCGAGGTGGTCGAGGAGTCGTATCTCCGGTATCGCATCGGACAGGTCGCGCGGCTCGCGGACAAGCTGACCGAGGGCGGCATTCCGATCGTGCAGCCGGCGGGCGGACATGCGGTGTACATCGATGCGGCGGCGCTGTTGCCGCACATTCCGCAGACCGAATTTCCGGGCGTTGCGCTGGTCAATGCGCTCTATCTCCTCGGCGGCGTGCGCACGAGCGAGATCGGCACGCTGATGTTCGGCGATGCCGCGAAGATGGAGCTGGTGCGGCTGGCCATTCCGCGGCGGCTCTACACCGATGCGCATCTGTCGTATGTCGCGGAGACGGTGTTCGCGGCGGCGAGCCTGTCGCGGTCGATGTGCGGCTATCACATCGTCACAGCACCGGCGATGCTCCGGCATTTCAGCGCGACGTTCGAGGCCGCGAGCACGAGTGACGTCCGTCACACCGGGACGTGCGCGCCCGCATGAATCGATCTCATCCTGCAACGTAACATCGCATCAGAATGTCGAAAAGGAGCCTGCAAACCATGAAAACCATGAAATTCACGCTCGTCGCACTGATCGCAATGTCCTTCGTGACCATGCCGATGCTCGCCGACGGAGCCGCGACCTACACCGCGAAATGCAAGATGTGCCACGGCGCCAGTGGCGAGAAGAACTTCGCCAACCTCGGCGCGAGCGAAGCGGACCTGGCCAAGACCGTGACGAACGGCAAGGGCAAGATGCCGGCGTACAAGGGCAAGCTGTCCGATGACGACATCAAAGCCGTCGTCGCGTACATCAAGACGCTCAAGAAGTAGCCGCACTCCCAATAGAAGGACGCAAATCAATGCCTGATTCGCCCAAGGCGCCAGGTCTCGCCCGCAATCTGATCAGCGCCATCGGCGCGGGCATTGCGCTGATCGCGGTTGCGAACATCATTTTCCTCATCGTCGCCGATGCCACCGGTGCACACAATCCGTATGTCGGCATCCTCGCGTACGCCGTGGTGCCCGGCATCCTGATCTTCGGCCTCGCAGTCTTCATCCTCGGCCTGATCATCGAGCGCCGCCGGCGCCACAAGATGTCGCCCGATGACTTCGCGCGTTATCCGGCATTCGATCTCAATGACCCGAAGGTCCGCCGCGTGACGCTGTTCACAGTGGCGGGACTGGTCCTCTTCGTCACGTTCAGTCTCGTGGGGAGCTATCAGGCCTATCACTACACCGATTCCGACGCGTTCTGCGGGACGCTCTGCCATACGGTGATGCATCCGGAGTACACGGCGTACAAGCAGTCGCCGCACGCGCGCGTCGGGTGCGTCGGCTGCCACGTCGGCGAAGGCGCGGGTTGGTATGTACGCTCGAAATTGTCGGGCTCCTATCAGCTCTATTCCGCGACGTTCAATAAATTCCCCCGGCCGATTCAGTCGCCGGTCGAAAATCTCCGCCCGGCGCGCGAGACGTGCGAGCAGTGCCACTGGCCGGAGAAATTCTTCGGCGCGCAATTGAAGGTGTTCACGCATTACGCATACGACGAGGTCAATACGCCGCGCGAAGTGCGCATGCTGATCAAGACCGGCGGCGGCAGCCCGACGGGCGGTCTCGTGGCCGGCATCCACTGGCACATGTTCAATGAGAACAAGGTGGAGTACATCGCCAGCGACCGGCAGCGCCAGAAGATCGAATGGGTGCGCACGACGAATCGCGCGACGGGCGAGGCGCACGAATTCACCGCCCAGGACACGAAGATGACGCCGGCGCAGATCGCCGCGGCGCCGAAGCGGACGATGGACTGCATCGACTGCCACAATCGCCCCACGCACATCTACGTCCCGCCCGATCGCTCCGTCGACCGCGCACTGCTCGCCGGGACGATCGATAAAACGCTGCCGTTCATCAAGCAACAGGCGGTCGACGCGATCTCCGCCGATTACAACACCACGCCGGAGGCCGTACAGAAAATCGCGCAGCAGATGCGCGCCTACTATCAGAAAACGTATCCGGCCGTTTATGCATCAAAGCGCGCGGTGGTCGATAAGGCGATTGCGACGGCGCAGGACATTTTCCAGAAGACCCGTTTCCCGGAGATGAAGGTCGACTGGCGCACGCATCCGGACAACATCGGCCACTTCTATTTCACCGGCTGTTTCCGCTGCCACGACAATCAGCACGTCGATAAGGCGGGCAAGGCGGTGTCGAAGGATTGCCACATCTGCCACGACGTCCTGAGCGAAGCGCAGGCCGGCGCGCCGATGTTCGAAATGCCCAAGAACGATTTCCAGCACCCGGTGGACATCGGCGACATTCAGGCCATGACCTGCGCCGACTGCCACAGCGGCAAATCGATGTAATCCGCGTTGCATTGCCCTTCTCCCTCGCCGCGCGGGGGAGAAGGTGGCCGTAGGCCGGATGAGGGGGCTCGCGTTAGTTCGCAACTCCCTCCACATACGCCATCGGTATCGTCAACTTCAATTCCCCACTCAGCCGCTCCATCAATCTCTCGAATATCTCTTTGTCGTCGCCCACGACCTCTTTCCACGCATCGAGAAACCCGAGCTTGATGAAGTGGTGATTGAAGAGCGCCGTCGCATTCGCGAATCGCATCACACTCTCGCGCTCGATCGCGCGCTGCACTGCGAACCCGTTTTCTTCGAGTAATTGCCGCACTGCAGGAATCGTCGCGCGGTGCGCAATGTGCTTCTCCAGCGCAGTCGTGTCCTCCAGCACCTCGGCCATCACGTCGTAGAGCTCGCGCATGTGCCCTTGCAGATTGGTCGTCAGTGCGATCGTTGCGCCGTGGCGCGCGACGCGGCGGCATTCGCGCATCGCGCCATTGCGATCGTCGAAATTGTTGACGCCAAGGTTGGAGACGATGAGGTCGAAGGTCTCGTCGGGGAAGGGCATGGAGGTGGCGCTCCCTTCGTGGAGCGTCACGTTCGGTGTGGCGCGCGCGTCGATTTTCTGCCGCGCGCGATCGAGTCCGGCGTTCCATGGATCGATTCCGTGCACGTCTGTCGATGGGCCGAGGCGCTCCGCGAGCTCGATCAATGGGAAGCCGGTACCGCAGCCGACATCGAGCGCTTTGCGGATGTTCGTCAGCGGCGCGTATTCGAGCAGCAGCAGTCCGAACATCGCCGACCAGAGCGGCAGCTCGTCGTACGCGTTGACGATTCGCGGCGAGTTGAAGTCGTCACTGAACGTGAGGAAATCGAATCGCTCCATAGCGCTATGGTACGAATAGAGCGTGAGGTTCGTCGCGCGCAGCGTCATTCGCACCACCCCCGAGCGGCTGTTCGCGTTTCACGAGCTGCCCGATGCGGTCGATCGATTGATGCCGCCGTGGGAGCACGCCGAGGTGCTCGAGCGCGCGCCCGATTTGCGTCCGGGGCGCCGCGCGGTTGCATCGATCCGCATCGCGCCCGGCATCTCGCTGCGCATCGAATCGATCCATACCGTCTACGATCCGCCTCATCGCTTCGAGGACCAACAAGTGCGCGGCCCGTTCAAGCACTGGCACCACCGCCACATCATCGAGCCGCATCCCGACGGCGCAGTGCTCATCGATGACATCGATTACGAGCCGCCGTTTGCGTCGATTTCCGGATGGCTCGTAAGGCGGCGATTGCGGCGCCTGTTCGCGTACCGGCATGATGCGACGAAGCGATGGTGCGAGGATGAATGATTCAATGCGTGCATTCACTTTTCTCGCGTTCCTCGCGTTCGGCTGCACGACCGTTCGCGAGATTCATTGCGACACCAGACAATCCTGCGAGTCGCTCGAGCCCGCCGCCGGCATCACGCTCACAAGGCAGGAGCAATGCTGGGTGCGCGCGCTCAGCGAGCGATGCGATCTGCACGATCAGTGCGTCGTGAAGTGCCTGCTCAGCGGCGAAGGGCGCGAGGTCGCGGGCGGATGCTGGCATCTGTGCGGGCATGTGTTCGCGCGCGAGGGTGGCAAGCTGGTGGAGTGTCCGGCTTCGCCGCCGCCGGACCTGAGCGAATGTGACAGCGCCGCGAAACCGTGACTGCTCACCGCGGCGATTCACGTGATCCTTGCGGACGCGGCAAGCCGCCGCACGCCTACTCGTTGACGACAGGGATCAGGAGGGCGGAATCGAACATGTCGGCGGGGGAGATCACCGGCTCATCGAGCGGCACGTGCTCGCCATAACGCTCGCGCAATTTCTTCTGCACGATTGGATCGGATAAGTCGAAGCTGCGCAGGCGGCGGAGATGGCCGATTTCGATGCCGAGGGCGGATTTGTAGAGTTTCCAGACGAGCTCCGAACAATAGATGCGGTCGTCGCTCCAGCCGAAATAGAAATCGTACGGTTTGCCGCGATAACGATCGGCGATCGTCCACAATCGATCGATGTTCTGTGCATTGCGCAGGCGCTTGACGACGTAATGGCCGCCGGTGCCGCGCGCGATCCATTCGTGTAATGGCGTGTATTTGACCGGACCGGCGGCCTCGTACACGAACCAACGTCCCTTCAGGTGCCGCACGACGCCCATGTGGCTGTAATGCGATTTCGTCGCGTGCTGGATGGCGGCGCTCTGCGCGGATCGCGACTGATGAAAGATGATGTCGCCGTCGTGCAGCGCCGGCTTGCCGAGAATCGAGAGCAGGATGAGTGTGAGCATGGCGTTAAGATGATCGCAATCGGAGGCGTCTATGCTTGCAGAATTTCGCGGATTTCTCACGAAAACGAATGCGCTCGCGCTGGCTGTCGGCGTGATCATCGGCGCGGCGGTCGGCAATATCGTGTCGGCGCTCGCATCGGACATCCTCATGCCGGTGGTCGGACTCGTCCTCCCCGGCGGCAGCTGGCGCGACGCGAAGATCGTGCTGAAAACCGCTACCGACGCAACAGGCAAAGTCACGGAGAGCGCGATTCTCTACGGCCATTTCATCGGCATATTCATCGATTTCCTGATCATCTCGCTCGTGCTGTTCCTCATCGTGAAAGCACTCGTCCGGCCGGTATCGGTCGCCGCTCCTGTCCCGATGAAAACCTGCCCCGAATGTCTGGAAGCAATTCCCTCGGCGGCGAAGCGCTGCCGGGCGTGTACTGCGGTGGTGTGACAGGGGAACGAACGGGGGGCCTCCGGCGGGCGGGCACGGCCCGCTGCGTTTGTTGGCCTAGCCTGAACGCACAGTTTCGGGACAAACGCGATT
>DATEZA010000117.1:0-3918 GCA_035255945.1 Thermoanaerobaculia bacterium | reverse complement strand
TGGGAGTTGGTGCTGTGCCCGGCGGAGCCCCCGTCCCAGAAGCCTTTTCCCTTGACGTTTTCTCGTGGATTTCCAGCCATTCGCGCATTCTACTGGCACCTCACTCGCACTATCAATGTAGTGAGAAAGGAGGAGCGTGATGGTCGATAACACTAATCCGACGAATCAGTTCCACCCGTATCAGCCGCCGGAGGAACGGAAGCAGCCGCTGGCGGGAAACGGCTTCGGTGACGTGCTGAACACCACGTGGAGCAAGGCCCGCGAGTCTGCACGCAGCAACCCTGGCGTGCTCCTCGGCGGCCTCGCCGCGGCAGCGATCGGCGCCGGTCTGCTTCGCAAGAAACGAATGTCGTAGACGGAGAGACGGAGAGACGGAGAGACTAAGCCTCAGCCTCTCCGTCCTCTCCGTTTCTCAGTCTCTCCGTTTCTCAGTCTCCCCGTTTCTCAGTCTCCGTTTCTCAGTCTCTCCGTTTCCCCCTACTGCGAATGCCGCGCGAAATCGATGTGAATCTGATTCCCGTCGAAATGCCCTTCGAGAAACACCGTCGCTTTCTGATTGAGCAGGCCCTTCGTCTGCGCTTCACCGTTGACCTCGAATCGCGCCTGTGTCGATGTGTCGCTGCCGAGGCGGCGATAGGTGCCCATCATCGTGCCCTGTGAGTCTTCGAGCTGGGCCATGCCCGACGGCGTGGTGACCATCTGCACGCACGCCAGCTCCGCCGCGTTCTCCGCGAGCGCCGCAGAGACGACGCGCGCGCGATAGCGCTGCGCCTCCGCCTGCGCGCGCGACGAGTCGATCATCACCAGCGCCATCAGCATGAAATAGAGGATCGCCAGCACGAGCGCGATCACGAGCACGAATCCGCGCTGCGACTCAGTGCGGCCGCGGCTGATAAATCTGATCGATTGCAAGCTTGCCGTCCTTGTCCGTTGCCTGGATGCGTACCGAATCGGGAGATCCCGGGATCGGAAAATCGCCGATGCTGAACGTCGGCGTGCCGTGCGCGGTCCACGTCGATGTCGCGCCGGAGATGTCCGTGAATGCGCGGCGTGTGACTTCGCCGTCCGTGCTGAAGTCCCACACCACCGTCTCGCCCGTGCCCGCTTCTTTCAGCGTGTAGACGATGAGCATCCTGTTCGACATCGAGTAGTTGCCGTACGTTTCGCGATAGTACGGCGGCGCCGCGTCCTGCACGTCTTTGCGCAGCCGCGACACGACCGCGGTGATTGCCGGATGCGTCATGAAATTGACCGGCATCCGCTTCTGCCACGCACGCATGTCCGCCGTGAGCACGACCACGATCCAGAGAAAAGCGCCGAAGACCGCCAGCACGACGACGATCTCCATGAGCGTGAATCCACGTTCCCGATTCACCACAGCCCGCTCCCTCCGGTATCGACGCGCGTGATCGCCACGCGCTCGACGCGCTGTCCGTTTCGCCATCGCACGCTGATCGTCACGATCTTCACGGAGTTGTTCGGCGGCGAGACCGCGACGGTCGCCGCATACGGACTGAGCGGATTGAGAATCGCCGTGTCGGTGATGAAGTTCGGCGATGCGGTCTCCAGCTGGCTGTACGGGATGCGGCGCCGCACTTCGATCTCATTCGAGATCGCCTGGTACGCGAGGATCGTCTCGTTCGCCGTCTGCATCCGCTTCTGACGCTCGACGAACATCGCCATCGTGGTGGTGATGACGACCGCCAGCACCAGCAGTGCTGCCAGCACTTCCACGAGCGAAAATCCTCGCTGCCGCGCCATGTGGCGATTGTAGCCTCTGGCGTATAGACTCATCCGCCCGCGCCGCAAGGCGCGTCAACAGCAATGAAACTCCGCTTCGCCCCCTCGCCCACCGGATACCTTCACGTCGGCGGCGCCCGCACCGCGATCTTCAACCTGCTCCACGCGCGCCGCCACAACGGCGCGATGGCGCTGCGCATCGAAGACACGGACGTCGAGCGCTCCCGCCAGCATCACGCCGAACAGATCGTCAGCTCGCTGAAATGGCTCGGCGTCGAATGGGACGACGGTCCGATCTATCAAAGCGATCGTCTCGATCGTTATCGCGAGCGCGCGAACAAGCTCGTCGAGCTCGGACTCGGATATCGCTGCTACTGCACGGTCGAAGAGCTCGATGCGGATCGCGCCGCAGGCGAGGCCGCGGGCCGCGCGTATCGCTACTCGGGACGCTGCCGGCGCAAAGCGGAAGCAGGCGAGGCGCAGCCGTCCGATGTTCCACACGTGATCCGCTTCAAAGTCGAGGAAGGCTCGATCGACTTTCACGATCTGATCCGCGGCGATGTGCATTTCGATGCGAAAGAGATCGACGACTTCGTCCTGATCCGCTCCGACGCGTATCCGACGTACCACCTCTCGGTTGTCGTCGACGACATCGACATGGAGATCACGCACGTCGCGCGCGGCGACGATCACCTGTCGAACACGCCGAAGCACATCCTGCTGTTCGAAGCGTTCAACTGCGAGCCGCCGGTGTTCGCGCACCTGCCGCTGATCCTCGGTCCCGACAAAAAACGCCTGAGCAAGCGCACCGGCGCGACGTCGGCCGAGGAGTATCGCGACATCGGCATCGTGCCGCAGGCGTTGTTCAACTTCCTGATGCTTCTCGGATGGTCGCCGGGCGGCGATCGCGAATTGATCACGTTCGACGAAGCGTGTTCGATCTTCGATCTGAGCGACGTGCACAAAGCACCGGCAGTGTTCGACGAGGAAAAGCTGCTCTGGATGAACGGTCAGTACCTGATGCGGATGACCGCCGATCAGATCTATCCGTACCTCGTCCCGTTCCTCGGCGATCGCGTGAAGCCGCTCGATGAGATCCGCACCGTCATCGACATCAACAAGTCACGCGGCCGGACGTTGAAGGATGTCGCGGCGCAGATGCAGCCGTATCTGTCGGATGACGTTGCGGTCGTTTACGAAGACAACGCGGTGAAGAAGCATCTCAAGGGCGACGAGCTCGCATCGCGCATGAGCGATCTGCGCGAGGCGCTCACGACGGTCGATCCGTTCACGATCGAAACGACGGAGCAGGCGCTGCGTGCGCTCGCCGAATCGAAAGCGCTCGGCGCCGGCAAGTACATCCATCCGCTCCGCGTGGCGCTGCTCGGCGTCGCATCATCGCCGCCGATTTTCGACGTCGCCGTCACTCTTGGTAAGGAGCGGACGCTTCGGCGGCTCGACGCGCTGATCGCGCGGCTTTCTTCGTGACCAGGTGAATCACGTACGCAATCACGAACAGCGCTGACGAGATCCAGTGCGCGATGGCCATCGCCTGACGCGTCGCGTCGGCGGTCGAGATCTGCAGCAGATAGGCGCTGACGACCATCGGCGCGATCGCACCCATCGACCAGAGCCCGCTCTTCCGCTTGCGCGCGATGCCGCTCGTGAATCCGGGCCAGATGTGATTGCCGAAAATCCAGCCGAAGCCGAACACGAGCAGCGGCGCGATCACGACATGCGCCGCGAGCATGGCCGGCTGCAGCGGATGATTGACGACGGCGAACGGATCGTCGCTCTTCATCCCGTACTTCATCACGGCGAAGACGATCCCCGTCAGCGCCGTGATGAGGACGCAGAGTTGAAGGTAGACGACCTGCGCGCGCGTCATCATTGCGGTGGTAGTTGATGATGCAGCGCGAGCACTTTGCGCGTCGCGTTGACGATCGCCTGTCCGGTGAGACTGGCGCCGGAGATCGGCCGGATCGCCTTCTTCAGCGAGAGATCGTCATCGAGCCTGCGATGCAGCAGTTGATCGAGCCAGCGCCGCTTCGGGAAGTAGTCCGTCGGCTCGTCGAACGAGAGGATCTCGACGCGATCGACCTTGCCGTCCGGCGTGACGATGATCATCACCGTCTCCGGCAGCGTGCGCACGCGATGCGTGTCGAAGTACGCGAAGCC
>DATEZA010000116.1:0-8544 GCA_035255945.1 Thermoanaerobaculia bacterium | reverse complement strand
GCATCAAGCCGGAGATCACGTCGAGTGAAGTCATTCGCAACATCTCCGACTATCACTCGCAGCTGATCAACCGCACGCGGCACGGCGACATGATCATTCCCGGTCAGTCGCTCTACGTGCTCGAAGTGGCGCCGGCAGGTTATGCCGCGATCGCGGCGAACGAGGCGGAGAAAGCGGCCGACATCAACATCCTCGAGGTCCGCGCCTTCGGCAGCTTCGGCCGCGTCTACCTCGGCGGCGAAGAGCGCGATATCGACGTCGGATATCGCGCCGCGGAGCAGGCGATTAATTCGATTTCGGGCCGCGCAGGCCGGGCCTGAAGTCAGAAGTCAGAAGGCAGAAGTCAGAAGGCTGAAGTGAGAACGACGATTTAAAGAACAGGGCAGCGGTCGAGGCGCTCGGCAGATGTCACGTCTGCCCTCTGCCTTTTGCCTTCTGCCTTCGTAATGGAGGAATCAATGCCCGATGCACTTGGAATGATTGAGACTCGGTCGTTTGCCGCCGTCGTCGAGGCGGCCGATGCCGCGGTGAAGGCCGCGCGCGTGGATCTCGTTTCGTATGAGAAGACCGGCGGCGGATACACGACCATCGTCGTTCGCGGCGATGTCGCGGCCGTTCGCGCGGCGTGTGACGCGGCGCAGACCGCCGCAGGTCGCGTCGGCGACGTGGTCGCCGTGCACGTCATCGCGCGTCCGCACGATCAGGTCGACGCCGTCATGCCGCTCGGCCGCGCCACCCCCGCTGCCGAAGGCAAGAAGAAGTAGGGACGCGCACCCATGCAACTCGCAAGAGTCGTGGGGTCGGTCGTCGCCACGCGCAAAGAGGAGAGCATCCAGGGGCTCAAGCTCCTGCTCGTGCGACCTCTCGATGACGAAGGACGCGAGAGCGGCAACGCGATCGTGTCGGCGGATGCCGTCGGCGCCGGTCCTGACGAAATCGTCCTGATCGCCGCAGGCAGCTCCGCCCGTCAGACCGCGGTCACCGACAAGCGTCCCGTCGACTCCGTGATCATGGCCATCGTCGACAGCTGGTACGTCGGCGATGACGTGAGATACAAAAAGTGAGCTAGCTCATGGCCCGACTCACGGATCAGGAACTCGACGAGATCGCACAGCGCATCGCCGCCGGCATGCGCGGTGTGGCGCCGCCGCAGTGGGCGCCGCCGACCCGGCGGCGAAGTCACCCGCCGGCGAGTCGCCGGCGCCACACGGTGACATCCCGCAAGGGCTCGGCGTCTTCGCCACCGTCGACGAAGCGGTCCGCGCCGCCGCCGCCGCTCAACCGCAGTTCGTCAGGCTGAAGCTCGAACAGCGCGCGAAGATCATCGCCGCCATTCGCAGAACGATGCTCGAAAACTGCGAGGCGCTGGCGAAGGCCGCGCACGACGAGACCGGCTACGGCCGCTACGAAGACAAGGTGATGAAGAATCGCCTGGTCACCGAAAAGACGCCCGGCCTCGAAGACCTCGCGCCGATCGCCACCTCGGGCGATCACGGTCTGACCATCGTCGAGCCCGCGCCGTTCGGCGTCATCGGCGCGATCACGCCGGTCACCAACCCGACCTCCACCATCATCTGCAACTCCATCGGCATGCTCGCCGCGGGCAACACGGTCGTCTTCAACGTGCACCCGTACGCGAAAAGCTGCTGCATGCAGACCATCGCGCTGATCAACAAAGCGATCGTGTCCGAGGGCGGACCGGCGAATGTCGTGACGGGGGTGAGCAATCCGACCATCGAGTCGGCGAATGAGCTCATGCGCCATCCGAGCGTGCGGCTCGTCGTCGTCACCGGCGGTCCCGACGTCGTCAAGGCGGCGATGGGCAGCGGCAAGCGCGCGATCTGCGCCGGTCCCGGCAATCCGCCGGTCGTCGTCGACGAGAGCGCCGACATCGACAAGGCCGCGCGCGACATCATCATGGGCGCGTCGACCGACAACAACATCATCTGCACCGACGAAAAAGAGACGATCGCCGTCGCCTCGATCGCCGATTCACTGATGGCTGCGTTTGCGAAAAACGGCGCGGTCGTCATCGGCAAGGACAAGCTTCCGGCGCTGGAAAAAGTCGTCTTCAAAGAGATGAAAGGGCCGCGGCAGAAGGCGTGGATCGACAAGAATCTCGTCGGCCAGAACGCCTCGGTGCTCCTGGCGAAGATGGGGATGCAGGTGCCCGACTCGGTGCGCATCATCGTCGCGGAAGTCGACGAGAACCATCCGCTGCTCTGGACCGAGCAGATGATGCCGGTGATGCCGGTGGTGCGCATGCCGAATGCCGATCGGGCGATCGATTTTGCGGTCGAAGTCGAAGGCAACAATCGCCACACGGCGGTCATGCATTCGAAGAATCTCGACAACCTCTCGCGCATGGCGAAGGCGTGCAACTGCTCGATCTTCGTCAAGAACGGACGCTCCCAGGCGGGACTCGGGCTCGACGGCGAAGGCTACTGCTCGTTCACCATCGCCAGCCCGACCGGTGAAGGCCTCACCGGACCGCGCTCGTTCTCGCGCTGGCGCCGCTGCGTGGTCGTCGATCACTTCCGGATCACGTAATGAAAAAGACCTCCGCGCTCGCCGTCCTCGAGTTCGCAGACATTCCTGCGGGCGTCTGGGCGGTCGATGGCATTCTGAAAAAAGCGCCGATCGCATTCGTCCGCGCCGGCACCATCACGCGCGGCCGCTACCTCGTGCTCTTCGGCGGCTCGACGGCATCGACCGACGAGTCTCTCCGCGAAGCGCTTGCCAACTGCGGCGACGCGATCATCGATCACACGTTCCTGCCCGACATTCATCCCGCTCTGTTCGACGCCGTGTTCGGCATGAAACGCCGTACCGCCGGCGGCTCGCTGCTGATCATTGAGACCGAGACCGCGGCGTCGATCGTGCGCTCCGTCGAAGCGGCGATGAAGGGCACGCCGGTCGAGCTCATCGAAGTGCGTCTCTCCGATCTCGGCCTGGCCGGCAAGGGGATGGCGCTGATGGCCGGCACGCTGCACGACATCAATGACGCCGCGGAGCTCGCGTCGGCAGGCGTTCGCACCGGCGCTCCTCCGCGCGGTTTCTCGCATCGCGTCATCGCGGCGCCGCATGATGTGGTCGAGCGCGACATCACCGCCACGACGCGTTTCGAAGACGCGCCGCTGCTCGAGCTCGACGGGGAGATCGCGTAATGCTCCTCGGACGCGTGATCGGCCAGGTCGTGCCGTGCATCGTCACGCCGGGACTGGAAGGCGTGCCGATGCTGATCGTGCAGCCGCTCGACAAGTCACTCGCGCCGAAAGGCAAAGCGATCGTCTGCGCCGACTCCACGCGCATGGCCGGTATCGGCGAGCTCGTGTCGTTCGAAGGGGGACGCGAAGCCGCGATGGCGCTCGAGCCGTCGTTCGTCCCGGTCGATCACGCCATCATCGCCATCATCGATGGAGTGAACATCACCGCATGATCCTCGGACGCGTCATCGGCGAGATCCACGGAACGATCAAGCATCGTTTCTATGACTCGCATCGCCTGCTGGTGATCGAGAAGATCGATCACCACTGCAAGCCGACCGGCGATTACCTGATCGCGGCGGATGCGGTCGGCGCTGGCGCCGACGAGCGCGTGCTCGTGCTCGATGAAGGGAACGGCGCGCGTCAGGTGCTGGACTCGAAAGACGGTCCGGTGCGCTCGGTCGTCGTCGGCATCGTCGACGACGTGATGTGCGTGTAGGACAAACACTCCTGTTTGTCCCGAAGGAACGTGTTCTCGATTCGCACGCGCGCGATCGTCAGCGGTAGCACCGCAAACAACCAGATCGCGAACGCCGCGATGCTTCCGAACAGCACGCATGCGCCGAGGGTCAGCGTCAGCAGGCCGGCCTCGGACGGGTGATCGAGAAAGCGATAGACGCCGCGTCTGATCAACGGCGCGTCGGCGCGCAACTCGGACACGAAGCGATCGCCGAGCGTGTAGATCGCGATGCAGCGGAGCGCGATGCCGGCAAGCATCACCAGTGCGCCGAACGTCGAGCCGCCGCGGCTCTGCAATGCGACGACGAACAGCGCGACGATCGCGAAGCCGGTGAGCGATGCGAGTACGGCGAGATTGCGCGAGCCGCGCGGCACTTCATCGGCGAGCGTTCCTTCGATGACCACCCAAAGCGTGACGAGCAGCAGGAACGTCACGTCGAGCGAGCCGCGCACGAGCATCAGCACAAACGCATTCAACGAAGCCGCAAAGCAGCTAAGAAGAAATCTGCGCAACGGTCATCCTCGGCGCGGTGGCGATGATGCCGGCGAGATGCGCGTCGGTGATCTGCGCGGCCTTCGCCAGCGCGCGAATCTGCTTCTCTTCCGCCGCGCTCATCGTGCCGTCGGCCTGCGCGATCGTCACGCACGCGCGGATCAGCGCTTCGCGCCGGTTGTAATCGAGCGCATCGATGATCGCTTCGATGTCGCCCGTCGCATTCATCGGACGCCTGAGCGCCGACTCGATCGATGCATCGAGCTCGCTCGCATCACCGGCGGCAACCGTGCGCATCGCATCGTGCGCGGCCTGACGCGCGGCAGGGGAGGGATTCCCATCCGCAATCAACACGCTGAGCAGCGCGCGGCGAATGCTCGTGTCGACCTGCGTGCTCGCCCGTGCCGGCTCCGCGGCGGGCCGCGCTTCGGACTGCAGCACCTCGGGGCGGAACGTGCCGTGGCAGTAATTGCACTCGATGTACTCGCCGATCACGTCGAGCGGAATGAGCGGGATGAAGTAGAGCGTGAAGAAACGGCGCATCTTGCGCAGCGTGTACTGCCTCGCGCCGGCGCACTGCGGACAGTAGAACGTCCCAGTGCCGCCCTTCATACGGATGCCGCGTGTGCCGAAGATGATCATGGGATGCGCGAATTATATGACGCGTTCGCGATACTTTCTGGCGCAGCGGCGAAAGCGCGGTGATGTCCGGCGATGTATCTTGCGCGCATGCTCGGCACGACAGACATCATGGCGTTCGTTCCCACCAACGACTTCGACAAAGCGCGCGCGTTTTACGAAGGCGCGCTCGGCCTCCGCTACGTGAAGAATGACGGCTTCGCCATGGTCCTCGAGGCGAACGGCATCTTCATCCGCATCGCGAAAGCGCCCGATTTCAAGCCCTTCCCGTTCACGCTCCTCGGCTGGCGCGTGACGGACATGGACAGCACCGTCAGCGGACTGCAGCAGCGCGGCGTGCAGTTCGAGCGCTACGGATTTCCGGGACAGGACGACCGCGGCGTCTGGACCGCTCCGTCCGGCGATCGCGTGGCGTGGTTCAAGGATCCGGATGGCAACACGCTTTCCGTATCGCAACACGTCGACGACTGACGGCGGCTTACAATCGACGCTCGATGTCCGCAATCGTGCTGTTCTGCGGGAACGCTGCGCGGGATGAACGGCAGAAGAATCTTCCGCGCGGATTCCTGAGCCGCTTGCACGGCGCGCTGCTGCGCCGCCTGCGTACGCTCGACGCCGAGGTGTACGTCGCGCGGCACGATGACCAGTCGTTCCTCGTCGGCGATGCGGTGTTCACGATCGGCACGCTCGGCTCGCAGATCGAGACGGCGTTGCGTCATTGCTTCGATCGGGGACACGAGCGCGTGCTCATCGTCGCCGGCGATGCGCCGATCGACGAGCGGATCGTGCAGCGCGCGCTCGATGCCACGTCGCCCGTGATTGCAGCCAGTCGCGACGGCGGATTCGCGCTCGCCGGATTCAGCGAGCTGCCATCAATTGATTGGGACGATGTCGTCGCCGATCGCGCCCATGCCGCGCAGGCATTGCGCGCGTGCCTGCCGTTCAACGAGCTGCCGCGCGTCGACGACATCGATACGCTCGACGATGCGCGCCGCTTGTTGCGCGATGTTCCGCGCGGCGACTTCGCGCCATTCATCGATCCCACGTTTCCCCGTCCCCTCGTGTCCGCACGCGCTGCCCCACGCGCTCCTCCGGGTGTAGGACAAGCTCTCCAGCTTGTCCGTGTAGGACAAGCTCTCCAGCTTGTCTGTGTAGGACAAGCTCTCCAGCTTGTCCGGACAAGCTGAGAGCTTGTCCTACACAAACCGCGCACAACGACAGGAGGACTCCGACATGGGAGATCACTACTACAGCGCCGACCATCTGAAGGCTTTCGGGAACATCGCCGAAGGCTCGCCGGAGCTGGCGAAGAAATTCTTTGATTACTACGGGGCGGTGTTTGCGCCGGGAGCGTTGACCGAGCGTGAGAAGGCGCTGATCGCGCTTGCCGTCGCGCACACCGTGCAGTGTCCGTACTGCATCGATGCATACACGTCCGAATGTCTGCAGAAAGGCTCCGACCTCGAGCAGATGACGGAAGCGATTCACGTCGCGTGCGCCATTCGCGGCGGAGCGTCGCTCGTGCATGGAATGCAGATGAAGGAGCACGTGGAAAAGGTCGGGATGTGAGCGCCAAGCCGCGGATTACCTCACTCTCCGCACGACACTCGCCGCTCTCGCATCCGACCGAACAGCTCGCGCTGCTCGACCGGTTCGCACCGTTCGCCACGGAGCTGACGCCGAACCGGCTGGAGATCTTCCAGATCAACACCGGCAAGTTGTGCAACATGACTTGCCGGCACTGTCACGTCGATGCCGGACCCGATCGCACCGACGCGATGATGAGCCGGACGACGATCGATGCCTGTCTGCGCGCCCTCGATCAGACCGCCGCGCACACCGTCGACATCACCGGCGGCGCTCCGGAGCTGCATCCCGACTTTCGCTATCTCGTCGAGTCGGCGCGCGCGCGAGGCAAGCACATCATCGATCGCTGCAATCTCTCGGTGCTGCTGATGCAACGCAATGAAGGACTGGCGCAGTGGCTCGCCAATCACGACGTCGAGATCGTCGCGTCGCTGCCGCACTATCGCCAGCGCAGCACCGACGCGCAACGCGGAGACGGTGCATTCGACAAATCGATCGAAGCGCTGCGGTTGCTGAACTCCGTCGGTTACGGCAAGGGCGATCCGGCGAAGGTGCTCTCGCTGATGATGAATCCGGCCGGTGCGTTTCTCGCGCCGCGGCAGGCGGAGGTCGAGCCGGAGTGGAAGGTGGCGCTGGCGCGCGACTTCGGCATCGAATTCGATCGCCTGCTCGCGCTCAACAACATGCCGATCTCGCGCTTCCTGGAATGGCTCGTCGATTCGAACAATCTCGACGGCTACATGGATCGCCTCATCGCCGGCTATAACGAGTCCGCCGTCGCGGGCCTGATGTGCCGCAACACCATTTCAGTGTCGTGGGATGGCCGCCTCTTCGATTGCGACTTCAACCAGATGCTCGAGCTCGATGCCGAACCGGAGATGACGATCGAGAACTTCGATTTCGAGGCGTGGCAGAAGCGGCAGATCGTGACACGTCCGCACTGCTACGGATGTACGGCAGGGGCGGGGAGCTCGTGCGGCGGCTCGACGACGTCATAAAAGGCAGAAGGCAGAAGGCAGAAGGCAGAAATGCTCCGCCGAGACGCACGATCTTACGTGTGGCGGAGCATTTCTGCCTTCTGCCTTCTGCCTTCTGCTTTACGACCCGTCCACCAGAAAATTATCGAACGTGTAGTTGCGCATCAGACGACCAATCACACAAAAAAAGCCCTTTCCCCGGCCGTCGGGAAAGGGCGCGGCGCGCTAGAGTGCGCCGACTGGGTCGCCGCAATTCAACGGATCAGCGACGCTCCACAATCTAGGTCCGAGATCGCGCGCTGGCCACAGATTTTTCAGCGAACTCGCGTTCCCGCGGGGACACTCGGATCGACACTCAACAATGACGGCTCGCCGTCGATCGACGCAGCCAGCACCATGCCGTTCGACTCGATCCCCATCAGCTTCGCCGGCTGCAGATTCGCCACGATCACGACCTTCCGTCCGACCAGCTCCTCCGGCGTGTACTTCGTCCCGATGCCCGCCACGATCGTCCGTTCGTCGTCGCCGGTGAAGATCGACATCCTGATCAGCTTCTTCGATTTCGGCACGCGCTCCGCCGCGCGCACTTCCGCCACGCGCAGCTCGGTCTGCATGAATTGATCGATCGAGATCTTCGCCAGATCGGGAGGCGCAGCCTCGGTGGTTTCAACAGGAGGAGTCGGTTCCATTTTCTTCTCCAGAAATGCAGCAGCGTCGATGACCGGGAACAGCGCGTCGCCGGAACGAAGCGGCACTCCGTTCGGCAGACATCCCCACGCCAGCGCACTCGATGTGAAATCTCCGTCCGAGCCGATCCGCGACAGGCCTTCCGCCGCAATCTGCGGCATCACCGGCGCGACCATCACGAATGCGATGCGCAGCGCCTCGAGACAGTTCCAGATGATGCGCGCCAGCGCGTTGTCCGCGCCGTTCTCCTTGAAATGCTTCCACGGCTCGCGCGCCACGATGTAGCGATCGATCGCCGACACGAGCCTCCACGCCGCTTCGAGCGCGCGATGAAATGCGAGCTCGTCCATCGCCTTCAGATACTCCGGCACGATCTGCTCCGCCGCGGTCTTCAGCTCGTTGTCGTCGCACGGCAGGGGCGGCGTCTTTCCTTCGA
>DATEZA010000115.1:0-25464 GCA_035255945.1 Thermoanaerobaculia bacterium | reverse complement strand
TACTCGCCCGACGGCAAGTGGATCGCGTGGCGCTCGCAGTCGCGCTACGGTTACGAATCCGACCTGTTCGAGCTCTGGGTGATGAATCGCCAGACCGGCGAGTCGCGCCGCCTCGCGCCGGAGCTCAACGACTGGGTCGAGTACCTCGCGTGGGCGCCCGACTCGAAATCGCTCTTCATCACGGCACCGCTGAAAACGAAGACCGTGATCTACGAAGTGCCGCTGAACGGTCCGATGACCACGGTTTACGGACAAGGCACGAACGACGCGATCGCCGTGTCGAAAGACGGCAAGACGATCTGGTTCGATCACGCGACGATCTCGCATCCGAACGACATCTGGTCGCTCGCTCGCGGCGGCGGCGCGAAACAGATCACGCACGACAACGACGCGCTGCTGAAAAACATCGCGATGGGTGAAGCGAGCGACATCTGGTACGAGGGCGCCGAGGGGGCGCAGGTGCAGGCGCTCATCGTGAAGCCGCCGATGTTCGATGCGACGAAGAAGTATCCCGGCGTCGTGCTGATCCACGGCGGTCCGCAGGGCGCGTGGGGCGACAGCTGGTCGTATCGCTGGAATCCGCAGATGTTTGCCGCGCGCGGCTGGGTGGTGCTGATGCCGAATCCGCGCGGCTCGACGGGCTACGGACAGAAATTCGTCGAGGACGTTTCGGCCGATTGGGGCGGCAAGCCGTACATCGACATCATGAACGGCGTCGACAAGTTCGCCGCGCTTCCGTACGTCGACGCGAACCGCCTCGGCGCCGCCGGCGCGTCGTACGGCGGCTACATGATCGACTGGATCCTCGGCCACACCGATCGCTTCAAAGCGCTCGTCTCGCACGACGGCGTCTACAACCTGCCGGCGATGTACGGCACGACCGAGGAGCTCTGGTTCGCGGAGTGGGAGTTCAAGGGCAATCCGTGGGACAACCCCGAGCTCTACCAGAAATGGTCGCCGAGCAACTTCGTGAAGAACTTCAAGACGCCGACGCTCGTCGTGCACAGCGAGCTCGATTACCGCGTGCCGGTGTCACAGGGATTCGAGCTGTTCACCGCACTGCAGCGCCGCGGCGTGCCGTCGAAGATGCTGTATTTCCCCGACGAAGGGCACTGGGTGTTGAAGCCACAGAACTCAAAGCTGTGGCATGAGACGGTGCTGGGGTGGCTGGAGCAATACCTTCGGTAGTGCTGAGTGCTGGGTGCTCGGTGCTGGGTCGCAAGACCCGGCACTACTCAGCACTCAGCACACAGCACCGCGAGGCGATTACGGCCGCGTCGTGCCGGCCGGCGACGAAGTCGATCCGCTCGGTGTTCCGCCGCCTTCGCCGGGTCCGAGCGCCGGACGCGCGACGGTCGACGTGATACCGACTGCTTCTGCGTACTTGAGGTACGTATCGATCGAAGCGATGACGACGCGCGCTTCAACCGTGATCAGGTCGATGCCGACGAGGGAGATGCGAACCCACGCGTCGACGACGATACCTTTGTCGAGGATCCGGTCGAGTACGTCAATGAGACTTGTGCCGCCTGGTGCACGTTCGACAGCCATGGTCTACCTGCCTTTCCTCTCTCCCGGCTTCCCGGACGGGAGGCCACGATCGTTGAGTTTGGTTTCCAGTTCGGCGATCCGCGCCTTCAACGCGTCGTACTCGCCGGCCGAAGGAAGCGCGGCCGCCGCGCTCGAATAGAACCGATCCGCTCGCCACCAGTTGATGCCGATCGCTTCTGCTTTATCGATGGAGCAGATCACGAGGCGCAGCTGGATGGTCAGAAGCTCGACATTGGCGAGAGAGACTTTGATGTCGCCTGCGACGACCAGCCCCTTGTCGAGAATTTTGTCGAGGATGTCGACCAATCCTTGCGGCTGGCGCGGCTCGATCGGCATGGCCCGGAAGGATATCGCAACAACAACTCAATTACTCCCACATCTTTACGGGTCCGAGCTTAAGGTTGAGGTCGTCATCGCTGAGCCCGAATGTCCGCTTCAACTCGTTCATTTTTTCTTCGAGCTTCATCAGCGCGGTGCCCAGTTTTTCGATCTCGTCGTCGCTGAGATTGCCGGCGTCCATGCGACGCAACGCCTGCTTCTCCAGCAGGCGGCGGATCAGTTCAATGATGGAGAGCACGAGCTTCGCGAGTCCGTTCTCGACGATCTCCGGATCGGCGGAGATGCGCTCGGGAATCATCGAATCGGTGAATGCGAGCTGCTGGCGGAGCGTCGCTTCGTCATTCGCCACGATCATCTGCAAACACCTCCAACGGCCACGGTCCGGACAACAAAAACGGGACGCGCGGAAATCGCTGCTTGAGCTCCTCGCCCGCGACGCGCACGCGCTCGACTGCGTCGCGTGCGACGAGCGCCGCGAATTCGAGCGAGGCCTGATCGCGATGCAGCCATCTGCCTTTCCCGATCGCATTTTCCACGGCAGCGCGGAAGTCCGGATCGACATCAACGGCCGTCGTCGCCGCGTGCAGCGCTTTCAGATAGTCGCCGCCGCTGGTGAAGTCGCGGCGATCGGGACGCGGTTGCTGTTCCGGCGCGACGACCTTCAGCGTCATCTCCACTTCATCGCGATGCTGTTCGAGCAACGCGCGCCATCGCTCGACATGCGCCGCGCACTTGCTCGCAACTTCCGGCGGCGATCCGGCGAAGCCGTAGCGAATCGCGATGAAGGTCGCACGATCGAGCAGCGCCGCGCGCACCTTCGCGACGCGCAGCAGCAGGTCGCGATCGCCGAGTGGCTGGTCATCGGCAACCGGCAAGCCGCTCAGAAACAGATCGCCCACTGCAAGAGCCTCGGCCACCGGCTCGATGTCGTCGCGCTGCAGATGCGCGCCGATGATCACCGACTTCATTTCCGGCCTGTCCGGACGATCGCGTCGACGTTCGCAAGGACGATGTTCAGGCCGAGGTAGAGGAGATCGACGTCGCCGATGGAGATGACCGCTTCGCCGGCGATGACCACGCCGCGATCGAGCAGATGATCGAGCGCCTCGAGCAGACTCAGTTCTTCGAGTGTTTCATCCATTGGCGAATGTGTACGGCGGCCACGGTCCGGTGAGCGCGAGCGTCACACCCTCGCTGTCGTATCGCGGTGCGAGCTCGTCGAGCAGTTCCTGCAACGTCGATTCCTCGTCGCGGTTGAGCAGCACGTTGATTTGCGGGAACGCGCCGTCGCGATCGAGCCGCGATTCGGCGACGGTCTCGCACTTCAACTTGTCGAGCACCGCGCTCTCGATCTCGCCGACCACCTGCTGCTCCGCCTCGCGCGATGCTTTCTTTTTTTCCTCGTCGAGCTTCTTGCGCAGCAGAAACGCGCGGCCGGGATTCGCCGATTCGATCTGCGCCGCGAGCTCGCGCAGCGCATCGACGCGATTCGTCAGCGCCTCGCTGAAGCGCTCCGCGTCGAACTCCACGCGCAGCGTCCATTCGCGCTTGCCGTCCAGTCTTTCCAGCGTTTTGCTGAGGATTTCGCGGTTTTCGTGCAGGTAGCGATCGAGCGCTTCGCGCGATGAGAAGAGCGTGAACGCGCGGAGCGGAATGATCGCCGTCGATTTCATCAGCTCCGCCGCGACGTTCTGATGGCGATAGCCGATCGCGCCGAGCCATTCCAGATCGCCGGCGCGGTGATCGATCGCTTCCTGCGAAAACTGCTCATCGTCTACCGTCGTGTACGCCGCGAAGAGGCCGTCGTGCCCGATCGCGTCGAAATGACGCGACTGATCGATTGCCTCGCAATCGGGTGTCACGGTGTCGTGCGTGATGGCGTAGACGTATAGGGCCACGGCGAAATTGTGTCACGGAGTGCGGCGGCCACGACTACGCTCGGGATGACGGGAGGAGCGTGGCGAGGTCGGTCAGCGATGTGACCGGCGCATCGCGGCGCTCGATGCGGATCGCGTCCGGCAGCTCCGCGAGCGCCGCTTCTTCGAACGAGCGCATCGAGCGATCGCATTTGCAATCCGTCATCGGCGTGACGTAATTCGCGATCACGCCGCCGATTTTTATCGAGCGTGCTTCGAGCTCGTGCATCAATCGCTTGGTCTCCGCGATCACGATTCGTTCCGGCCGCGTGACGACCATGACCTTCGCGTCGTGATGCAGCGCTTCATCGACCGCTTTCAGCGATTTCGATGCGCTGACCAGCTCTTCGCCCAACGATCCCGGCGGAATCAGCTCTTTGTAACGAAGGAGGATGCGCATGAACTCGCGCAGCCATTCGCCGGCCGTTTGGGGCAGATCGAGCAGACGGAGAAAGTGCCCGGTGGGCGCGGTGTCGACGATGATTTCCGCTGGAGCGCGGGCGTCCCGCCCGCAGTCGGCGAGCGTCTCGCTCGACGACGACGTTCCCTGGCGATCGGGCGAGACGCCCGCTCGCTGCGGACGAGACGTCCGCGCTCCTTCCAGCAGATCCGCGAGCCGCGTGATTGCGAACAGCTCGTCCGCGCCGGGCGGCGCGACTTCGATCAGCTTCTGCACCGCGTCGGTGTCGTACGCGACCGACATCCCGCTCGGCGTGATCGCGTCGACGGCGCGCTCGATCTCCTCCCCGAGCGTGTCGCGGAAGCGGCGCCATTTCTCGCGGGTCTCGATGATCTCGACCTGCAGATTCGCGGGCGGCGGCTGATCCGCGAACACATCGCGCAGCGAATGCGCCGGATCGACGGAGATCACGATGTAGCACCTCTCCGGATGTGCGGATGCGAGCCCGAGCGCGTACGCAGCGGAGCAGGTCGTCTTGCCGACGCCGCCTTTGCCGGCGAAAAACGTCAGGGCCACGGCTTGCACCACCTCTGAACGTCAACGACATTCGCAAACTCGCGACGCGCCTCCGCGTCGCGCTTCGCCTGCTCGCGGCATCGCGCGCAATCGCAATCGGGCGCGGTGCGATTGAGCACGACGAACGGCTTGTCGATCTCCACTTCCGCGAGCAAACGCTTCGTCTGCCCGACCACCCACGGCTCCGACAGCATCACCGCGATGAACGCCGTGCGCTTCGGATCGAGCAGCAGTTCGCGCCGGCGTGCGGCGGTCGCGGAAAAGTCTTCGATGAATGCATCCATCGCATCGCGCACCGACCGCCGCGCGAGCTGACGCACCAGGCTCCGATGCTTTTCCTGCATCGCATCGAGCGCTTCGCCAAACTGCGTGAAATGCGCGGACGCCGACAGCATGCGCAGCGTGTGTCCCGTCGGCGCGGTGTCGACGACGATGATCTTCTCCGGATGTTCCTCGGCCAATTCGCCGATGCGCATCCACGCCATCAACTCGTCCGCACCGGGGATCGAGAGCTCGAAAAACCGGCGCAATTCATCGCGATCGAGATACGTCCCGCGATCGCCGATCTCGAGAAAGGCTTCGAGATTTTTTTTTAGGAAGCGCGACCAGAGCGCCGAGGCATCCAGTTCTTCGATGGCGAGCGGAAGATCGAAATCGCGCAGATTCGAAGCAGGATCGGTGGTGAAGAGCAGCGCCTCGAGGTGCAAGGCGGCCATCGCGGAGATCGTCGTCTTCCCCACTCCGCCTTTGCCGCCGAAGAGGATCACACGCCGCGACGCCAAAGAATCCAGCGCCGCTTCGAGCGCGCTCATTCCCCGTATCCGGTGTAGATGCCGATCCCCGTGTCTTCGTCGTCGCCGCGCGCGGCCCGCGCCATCTCCTCACGCCGCGCGCGAATGTCGCGCAACGCCTGGAACACCACCTTCTCCTCGCGCGTGTAGTCCTCTTCGCTGATCTCGCCGACCTCCAGCATCATCTGCAACTCGATCAGCCGCTCCTTCCACGGCTGATCGTTCATCAGCTCCTCATCCACCATCTTCTG
Organism: Thermoanaerobaculia bacterium; assembly: GCA_035255945.1. Taxonomy (GTDB): domain Bacteria; phylum Acidobacteriota; class Thermoanaerobaculia; order Gp7-AA8; family Gp7-AA8; genus JAJPHC01. The sequence goes on along the minus strand of DATEZA010000115.1, from coordinate 19,640 downwards.
AATGGTCGACATCACCCAGCGGACGCCGGCAACCGGCGCCTTGAATGGGGCGAGGAGGATGTCGTCGATGAGGAAGGCCATGGTGTTGGTTGTTGGGTTGTTGGCTTGTTGAGTTGTTGAGTTGTTAGGTCCTTGGTTGCTGGGTTTCTGGGTTGCTAGGTGGCGACCGAGTAACTCAGCAACCTAGCAACCCAACAACTCAACAACCCAACAACTCATCGTTCCGCCCTCTCCAACTTCAATCTAATGTTCACGAAGTTGTACGGCGGCCACGGTCCTGTGTAGAGGAACGAGAGCTTGTTCTCGTACTTTTTGGCGATGTCGGAGATCTGATCGTCGAAGGTCTTCGTCTTTTCGCGATCGACGAGGAACGCGGCGTTCATGATCATCTTGTCGCCGATCGGCTTGTTCGACCGCGATGCGATCGCGGCGTCGCGCAGCACTTCGTAGATCTCGCCTACGTATGCATCCGCCTTCGCCTGCAGCGCCGACTCCACCACGCGTCCGAGCTGCATGCGCGAGAAATAGGTCGAGGTCGTGGTGTTCGACGCGATCTCTTCCTTCAATCGCCGGATCTCTTCGCTCTCGTTCTCGATCTCCCGCACGACCTGGTCCTTGTCCCAGTTCACCTTGAGACCGAACTCGATCTTGCCGTCCATCTTCTGCAGGACGTCGCTGAGCGCGTCATACGTCCCTTTGAGAAACGCCTTGATGTCGTCCTCGGTGCGAAACACCGTACCGAAGCTCATCGGAAGAACGGTGAAGTCCTTCATGACGAGCTCGTTGACGTGCTCGTGTGCGAGCGCGTTTTCGCGCGTTGGATCGAAGACGATCAGCTGACAGTTGGAAACGACGGCCGCGAATTCGTTGTAGTGGACGGTGTAGACGCGATCGCCGCGGCTGCCGATGCCGACCGCTCCAAAGTCCTTCGGCACATCCGTCCGGATGATGCAGTAGACGTATCGTCCTTGTTCAGTATCCTGCTGAGCAGACTGCGCATCATCGACCATGTTTGGACCCTCGAAAATCAAATATACCACCCGCGCAATCGAGCGCTGGTTCGCTGCAAATCAGCGTCCGTTGCCGTGGCGCGAGTCCTACGATCCATACGAAGTGTGGGTGTCCGAGGTCATGCTCCAGCAGACGCGGATGGAGGTCGTGCTCGGATATTTCGAACGATTCATGACCCGCTTCCCCACTATCAAACGGCTTGCCAGCTCATCCGTAGATAACGTCCTCGCGATGTGGTCAGGCCTCGGCTACTACCGCCGCGCGCGCATGCTGCACGAAGGCGCGACGGCCGTTGCGAAGCTCGGAACGATGCCGCGGACGGTCGATGAATTGCTGACGATTCCCGGCATCGGTCGCTACACCGCTGGCGCGATTGCATCGATTGCATTTCAACAGCGCGCGCCGATCGTCGACGGCAATGTCAAACGAGTGCTCGCGCGGATCACGGGAACGTATGACGATCCGTGGATAGCTGCCGAGGCGTTTGTGAAGGCGTGCGACGACCCGCGCATGCTCAATCAGGGCTTGATGGAGCTCGGCGCGTTGATCTGCACGCCGCGGAATCCATCGTGCGATGCGTGTCCCGTGCGGAAGCATTGCATCGCGTACGCGACCGATCGCGTCGACGAGTTGCCGCGTCCGAAGGCCAAGCCGCAGACGCGCGAGCTGCGCATTCCGCTGTATCTCGTGACCGACCGGCGCGGACGCGTGCTGATGCGGCGCGAGCACGGACGGCTGATGAACGCGATGCTCCATCTGCCGCACGGCGATTCGTCATTGTTCGGCGCGCGGCCGTTGGATGTCGCGCAGACGCGTTTGCTCGGCACGTTCAAGCACACGGTGACCAATCGCCGCATCACGTTCACGTTGTTCGAAGCGAAGCTGATCGATTCATTGCGTGACACCGATGAGTACGAATGGATCGATGTCACGAAACTGCGAATCCATGCGCATCCGTCGTACGTCGCGAAAGCGCTGAAACTGAGCGGGCGTTTGAGCCGGTCATGAAAAAGGCCTTGCTCGCAGTAATTCTGTCGATCGCTGCGCCGCTCCTCGCGGACGGACGCACGTACACCATCACCGACGACGGCAAGAACTACGCGACGTTCGAATCGCACGCGACGCTGGAGACGATCCACGGAACGACGACGAAAGTCTCCGGCACCATCACCGCCGATGCCGCGAACGCGAGCGCGTCGGCTGCAACCATCACCGTCGACCTCAACGCACTCGACACCGGCATCTCGATGCGCAACGAGCACATGCGCGGCGAGAAGTTCCTCGACACCGAAAAGTATCCGGCCGCGACGTTCAAGACCGTGAGTATCAGCGGCGCGAAGAGCGTCGCCCCGAACCAGCCTGCCGAGCTGCAGCTGACCGGCGACTTTACGCTGCACGGCGTGACGAAGCGGATCACCGTCCCGGCGCGCGTGGTGCTGATTCCCGAAAACGACAACACCAAATCGTCGCGCGGCCCGGGCGACTGGATCCACGGCACCGTCACCTTCGCCATCAAGCTCACCGACTACGCGATCCCCGTTCCGGAGAAGCTGGTGATGAAGCTGTCGAACGATGTAACGGTGAAAGTGGACTTCTTCGCCGTCGCCAGGTAGCGACCCGCGTGTCGTGATGACACGGCGGCGGGTACAATCGCCTTCATGCGCGGGCGTGTGGCGGCGTTCCTCCTCAGTCTCTCCGTCCTCTCCGTTTCTTCATCCGGTCAATGCACTTTCGCCCCGGTCTACAGCGCCCAATTCCGCACCTCCATTCTCGACATCGCGATCGATAACAACGATCTCTGGGCCGCGACCTCGTACGGCGTCTCGCTGTATGACCGCAGCATCGATCCGCCCAGGCTCGTGCTGTCGATCGGCCTGCCCGGCGTCACGCGCGTGGTGCGCGTTGCGAACGGCACGGTCTACGCGGGCAGCGGCACCGCGATCGTCCTGATCCGCAATCGCCAGATCGTCAGCGCATTCGACGCCGGCGGCACGGTCAACGATCTGGTGATCACGCCGGTCTACATCTTCGCCGCGACTTCGAACGGTCTGCGCGAAATCGATCCGCTCTCGCCCGCGAGCGCGCAGACGCTCGCGACGTCGAGTCCGAACGTCAGCTCGCTCGCGCTCTCGAACACGACGCTTTACGCCGCGGACGGCGACGACTCCGTCGAAAAGTTCTCCATCAGCGGCATCGTGCAGGGCACCGGCTCGCTGACCGGCGGCGTGAAGAGCGCGCAGGTGGTCCGCGTCAACAACAACCGCGTCTACGTCTCGGATCGCATCCAGAAAACCACGATCTACGCCGAAAGCGGCACGCTGCTGGCGAACGTCAACGGCGCCTTCACCGCGATCGCGCCGCTGACAGGCGATGTCATCTACACGAGCACGAACGACACACGCGTGCACGCGGTCGACTTCACCACCGCCGCGACGCCGGTCGAAGTGTTCGAGCAGAGCGCCACACCCGTGGGCGGCACGATCAATCGCATCTCCGCGCTGCAGCGCGCCGGCAATCGCCTCTACGCCGCCGGCGGCGACCTCGGCCTGCTGACGTGGGACATCACGTCGTTCGGCGCGCCGTTCCCGATCCACTCGTACAACGATGCGCAGGCGACTTCCGTTGTCGCGATCGGCAACTCGATGTACGCCGGCCGCACGACCGGCGGCATTCACGAATACAAAATCAGCAGCAGTGGTGCGCTGACCGAAGGGCGCTCATGGGATGCACGCGTGCACATCGTGCGCGACGGCCTCTCGAACGGCTTTCTGCTCAGCACCAGCGGCACGACTGCATTCATCTGGCCGACGACGACCACATCGCCGACCGCATTCGCCACGATCGATTTCGGCGTGCCGATCGATGCCGCGGCCGTCGTCGGCTCGACGGTGTACGTGCTGAGCAGCAAGGCCCTTTTCAGCGCCGACTTCGCCGACGCGAGCCCGCACGCGGCAATCGTTTCACTCGGCGGCATGAAACCGTCGTGGCTCGCACGCGCCGGCAACTCGCTCGCACTCGCCGAAGCATCGGACTCGGGCCAGACGACGATCCGCCTCCTCACCGGCACCACGCTCGGCCCGCCCGCGGTGGTCGACGGCGTCCCTCCTGCCGGCATCGCTGCGAACGGCAACGTCGTCGCGCTCTTCACCTTCCTCGGCATCACGCTCGTCGATTTCTCCGGCACGCCCGCGACGCAGACACTCATCCCGAATTCGACGAGCGCCGTCGCACTGCCGGTGCAACTCGCGTTCGTCGGCTCGACGACATTGCTCGAAATGACCGACACCTCCGTCCTCGCCTGGAACCTCGGCACGCGCACGCTGAGCCGCAAGTTCATCGTGCCCGCGCCGCCATCCGGCATCAGCGGCGGTACCGATGCATCGAGCGCCGTCGCGTCGATCGCCACCACTGGCGGCGTTGCATCGATCGCGATCAATTCGCCCACTCCAACGCCGTCGCTCTACGCAACCACGAACGGCAACGCGTACTACAAAAAGATCGTGACTGCCGGAAAGCGCATGCTCCTGTTCGACGGCCGCGCCGCCGACGTGTTCGAGATCGCGAGCGAGCCGCGCTGGATCGCCGGCATTCACAGCGGCGGACTACTGGATGTCGCCGCGTCCGACACGATGTTCTTCACGCTCGCAAGCAACGGCGTCGTCACGTCGTATTCGTACAGCGGCGATCCGCTCGCGCAGACGACGATCAGCGAAGGCTTCGACTCCGCGCCGCTCGCCATCACGACCGCGGCTGGTTACGCGTGGGTCTCCATCTCGAAAGGCTGCCTCTCCACCGGCTGCGCGAAGAAGACGTTCGTGCTCGATCCGAAATCGCTCGCCGTGACTTCGACGATGACCGGCGGCGTCACCGATGTCACAACGTCCGGCACAACCGCGTACGCGCTGACCGACATGCCGGCCGAGGTGCGGGTGATTGATGTGACGAACCCGGCACTGCCGAACATTCTTCGTTCGCGCGCAGTCGAAGGAAGCCGCGCGCCGACGGCCATCGCGCAGAGCGGCGGCACGATCTACGTCCTCGGCGATCAGCTCTATTCGTATTCATCGACATCGCTCACCGGCAGCGGGCAACCGGTGCCGTTCACGAACGATCCGACCGCAACATTGCGACTCGCCGGCAACTGCGGCGTGATGAGCGGACACACGTTCGGACCGCTGCTCTACGCCGTGCCCGCGTTCACGGCGCAGAGCGCGCCATCGGTGCCCGCGCCGGCGCAATCGATTGCGATCCAGAACGGCTCGCTGTTCATCGTCACGGATGACTCGCTGGAGATATGGTCGGCGTCCGCGCTGGCCGCACCGGCGAGGAGACACCCGGCGCGATGAACCGGCGGGTTTCGCGCGTCACCGCACACCCAGGTCGCTCGACTACGCTCGCGATGACGGTCGACGACCACGCGTACCGCATCACGCTCGCCGATCCGCCGCTGAACATCCTCGACATCGCGATGCTCAACGAGCTGCGCGACGCCATCGCGCGCGTGGAGAACGACCGGCACTGCCTGATCATCGACGCCCGCGGCGACAGGGCCTTCTCCGCCGGCGCAAGCGTGCAGGACCATCTTGGCGATCGCGTGCAGGAAATGCTGCACGTGTTCCACGACTGTTTCCGCGCGCTGGCACGGCTCGAGCTCACGACGGTCGCACTCGTGCGCGCCGCGGCACTCGGCGGCGGATGCGAGCTGGCGATGGCGTGCGACTTCGTCCTCGCCTCCGATCGCGCGCTATTCGGTCAGCCGGAGATCGCGCTCGGCGTCTTTCCGCCGGTCGCCGCATATCAGCTCTCGCGACAACTCCCGCCGCGCCGCGGACTCGAACTGCTCCTCACCGGCGACCCGATCGATGCCGAAACCGCGGAGCGCCTCGGCCTCGTCAACGCCGTCTTCGCATCTGCAGAATTCGACGTGAAAGCGAACGAATGGCTCGCGCGCCTCTATCGCCACAGCGCGTCATCGCTCCGCTTCGCCAAAAAAGCGTTCCGCCTCGCGCAGGCCGATGATTTCGACGCCCGCCTCGCGCAGACCGAGCGCCTCTATCTCGATGAGTTGATGAAAAGCGCGGACGCGGCGGAAGGACTCAACGCGTTCCTCGAAAAGCGCAAGCCGAAGTGGTAGGGAGCGCGGGCATCCTGCCCGCAGCCGGCGAGCGTCTCGCTCGACGGCCCTTGCCTACTGCTTCTGCTCTTCGAACGTGACGGTCGTATTCGCGTCGAGCTTCACGACCATCTTCCCGATCGGCTGCGAGAGCGTCTGAAACGTTGCAATCACCACCACTCCCGACGTCTTCCCATCGCATCCGACCGGCATCGGCCGCACGACCTTCAACTCGCCGAACTGGCGCGAGACCAACTTGCCCTTGTCATCGAGCCACTCGACCGGCTGCGCCGCATGCTGGTTGATCGACTTCGACAGCTCCTGCGCTTCCTGGAACGTCAGCTTGCCGGTGAGCAGCGTGACGATCTGCTTGGTTGCACCTTCGCTGCGGGTGAGAAATTTGTTCACGCACTCCACGGCGAACACAGGCGTGGACACTACGAGCAGTAGAGTGGCGACGACGACAAAACGGCGAGCAATCATGTAGTACCCCGAGGGTTATTGGACGAACAGAGCCATTAGAACGCGTTTTGTGACAACTGTCATCCCGAAGTGTTGACTTCCCCAACCTGTGCATCGCGGGCCGTCTCATTACGATTGGATATCATGCTGGCCCCCATGCCTGACACCAATCCTCGCGCCGACCTCGGCGCATTGCGCATCCACCGTGAAGAAGACGCCGAGTCGCGCGGCGGTACGGCCGTTCTCGGCAAAATCGTCCTCTGGATCATCATCCTCGCCATCGCCGGCGCACTCGGATATGTCGTCTACCAAAAGTGGATCGTGCCGACGCGCGCGCCGATCGTCGAGACGCTCGTCGTCAAACCGTCGGTCAACGTCGCGAATCCGCCGCTCCTCACCGCGAGCGGTTATCTCGTCGCGAGCCGCACGGCGAAGATCACGCCGAAGATCTCCGGCAAAGTCATGCAGCTGAACGTCGACACCGGCGTGAACGTGAAGAAGGGCGACGTGATCGCCGTCCTCGAAAGCACGAACCTGCAGGCGCAGCTCGACGAAGCGAATGCCTCGCTCAACGAAGCGCAGCGCGAGTACGACCGGCAGGTCGCGCTCTGGAATCAGGGCGTGACGAGCCGCGCGCTGTACGACTCCGCCGACGCGCAGCTGAAGACCGCGAAAGCGCGCGTCAATCAGATCCGCATCAACATGCAGGACATGGTCGTGCGCGCGCCGTTCGACGGCACCGTCGCGAGCAAAAGCACCGAGGTCGGCGAAGTGATCTCGTCGGTGATGATGGGACAGGTCGCCGGCACCCTGCCTACGGGCGCGATCTGCACGCTCGTCGATCTGAAGACGATCGAAGTCGAAGCCGACGTCAACGAGCAGTCGATCTCGCAACTGCACGAAGGTCAGGCCGCCGAAGTCACCGTCGACGCATTTCCGAACCGCAAGTGGAAAGGGCAGCTGCGGCAGATCATCCCCACCGCCGATCGCGCGAAAGCGATCGTGAAGGTGAAGGTGGCGATCATCAATCCCGATGCGCCGCTGCTGCCCGAAATGGCGGCGAACGTGTCGTTCCTCCAGGCGCCGCGCAGCGATGCGGAGCTGCAGGAGCCGGCGAAGCTGTGGCTCGCGCCGGCGGCGATCGTCGACGGAAAAGTCGCGGTCATCGATGCGGACAAGCACGTGAGCTGGAAGCGCGTGACGACCGGCGAGGTGCGCGAAGGGCGCATCGAAGTCACCAGCGGAATCAAAGAAGGCGATCGCGTCGTGCTTCATGGAGCGGACGCGCTGAAAGAAAACCAACTCGTAAGACTGAATGAGGGTTGATCGAATGGAAGCTCTGGTTGAAATCCGCGACGTACACAAGGTCTACCGCCGCGATCAGTTCGATGTACCGGTGCTCAACGGCCTCACGCTCGCCGTTCCGAAAGGCGACTTCCTCGCGCTGATGGGACCGTCGGGCTCGGGCAAGACGACGCTGCTGAACCTGATCGCAGGCATCGATCGTCCGACGCGCGGCTCGATCGTCGTCGAAGGGCGCGAGATCTCGCGCTTCAGCGAAAGCGCGCTCGCCAGCTGGCGCGCGCGGCACATCGGCTTCATTTTTCAGATGTACAACCTGATTCCGGTGCTCAACGCGTTCGAGAACGTCGAGCTCCCGCTGTTGCTGACGAATCTGAACAAGAAACAGCGCCGCGAGCATGTCGAGACCGCGCTGAGCATCGTCGCACTCGCCGACCGCATGCGGCACTATCCGCGGCAGCTCTCCGGCGGACAGGAGCAGCGCGTCGCGATCGCGCGCGCCATCGTCACCGATCCGACCATCCTCGTGGCCGACGAGCCGACCGGTGACCTCGACGCGAAGAACGCCGAGGAGACGCTCGAGCTGCTGCATCGGCTGAACACCGAATTCGAGAAGACGATCGTGATGGTCACGCACGATCCGAAGGCGGCGTCGCGCGCGAAGCACGCGCTGCACCTCGAGAAAGGACAGCTCGCCGAGGGCAGTTACGGCTACGAAGAACAGGCGGCCGGTGCATGAAGTACTTCAAGCTCATCCGCCGGAACCTCTTCCGCAATCCGCTGCGAGCGGTGCTCACACTCGCGCTGATCGCGTTCATCTTCTTCTTCGTCTCGACGCTGCTCTCCATCCTGCAGCTGTTCGATCGCTTCGAGGATCAGGGACAGGGCGCAAACCGGCTGGTCGTGCAGTCGTCGATCTCGCTCGCGAATGCGCTGCCGTACGCGCACGAGCAGAAGCTGCGCGAGATCCCCGGCGTGGAAGACGTCTGCAAGATGCAGTGGATCGGCGCGTACTACAAAGACAAGAAGAACTTCTTCGCCAACTTCGCCGTCGATCACGATCGGATGGGATCGGTGTTCGACGATTACAAGATCGATCCGCAGCAGATGAAGGATTTCCAGAATGACCGGCAGGGCTGCATCGTCGGTCCCGATCTGATGAAGCGCTTCGGCTGGAAGATCGGCGACCGCATCACGCTCAAACGCCAGATCTTTCCGTACGATCCCGAGCTGACCATCCGCGGCGTGTACCACCACCCGGTCAACACCGCCGCGCTCTACTACCACATGGACTACCACCAGCTCCTGATGAACAACTTCGGCCAGGTGAACACGTTCTGGATCAAGATCAAGGATCCTTCGAAGATGGCGGCGATCAGTCAGCAGATCGACGCCATGTTCAAGAACAGCGAATACCCGACGGAGACCGTGACGGAGAAGCAGTTCCAGGCTTCGTTCATGGCGATGATGGGCAACATCAAGCTGCTGTTCGGCTCGATCTGCACCTGCGCGGTGTTCATGGTCATCCTGCTCGCCGCGATCACCATGTCGATGTCGGCGCGCGAGCGCGTGACGGAGATCGCGGTGCTGAAAGCGATCGGCTTCGAGCGGCCGCTGGTGATGACGCTGATGCTCACGGAGTTCGCGCTGCTCACGTTGCTCGGCGGTGCCCTCGGCGTGTTCGGCGCGAAGCTGCTCTACATGATCGTGCCGATGGGACAGATCACACAGGGCTTCCTGGTCGGCTTCACGATCTTCCCCGCGACGATGCTCATCGCGCTCGCCGCCTCGGGGCTCGTGGGTCTGATCGCAGGCGGCCTGCCGGCGATCAACGCCACACGCATGAGCGTCGTCGACGGATTGCGGCGCGTGGTTTAGGAGAAACGAGACATGATCATCATTTACGCCGGCGCCGCAGTCCTCATGCTGTTCGCGCTGCTGTCGCTCCGCCACATCCCCTTCTCATACATCCTCGGCAATCTGAAAGCGCGCAAGGTCTCGCTGCTGATGTCGGTGCTCGGCATCGGTGTCGTGATCGCGGTGATGGTGTCGATGAAAGCGCTCGATCGCGGCGTGGAGCTTGCGACGCGCTCCTCGGCATCGAAAGAAATCCTGCTCGCGATGCGCGAAGGCGCCGAGGCCGAGATTTCGAGCTGGGTCGCGCGCGACGCGGCGCAGATCATCCGCACGATTCCGGGCGTCGACGTGATGTCGCCCGAGCTCAACATCATCTTCAAGCTGCCGCGCGAAGGCGCGCCGAAAGGCTCGAACGTCGTGGTGCGAGGCGTGACGCCGGCGGCGTTTCAGATCCGGCCGTACGTGAAGATCGTCGAAGGCCGCATGTTCCGGCCGTCGACGAATGAACTGATCGTGGCGAAGCGGATCGGGCAGCGCTTCAACCTGCACGTCGGCGAGACGTTCACATTCGGGCCGAACACGTGGAGCATCGTCGGCGCGTTCGACGCGAACGGCACCGCCTACGACTCCGAGGTCTGGGCCGATGGCGCGTACCTCGGCAGCGCGCGCAAACGCGAGCAGTTCTCGGCGATCTACATCAAGCCGAGATCGCCCGCGGACATCGAATCGATCACCTCGGCGATCACGAATGACAACCGCCTCAAGCTGCACGTGCGCAGCGAGTACCAGTACTACACGGACCAGATGAACGGATTGATCGGCATCAAGATCCTGGTGGCGATCGTCGCGTTCTTCATGATCTTCGGCGCAGTCCTCGGCACGATGAACACGATGTTCTCCGCGGTGGCGCCGCGGCAGCGCGAGCTTGCGACGCTGCGCGCACTCGGCTTCAGCCGCCGCACGATCATCGGATCGGTGGTGCTCGAAAGCGCGATCGTGGCGACGATGGGCGCGGTGGCCGGCATCATCCTCGCGCTGCCGGTGAATGGATTGTCGAGCGGCACCGTGAACTGGTCGACGTTTTCGGAGCTCGCGTTCAGCTTCCGCGTCGATTCGTTCGTGATGGCGATGGGCTTCGTCGTCGCGCTCGTCGCCGGCATCTACGGCGGCGCGATTCCGGCCATCCGCACCGCCCAGAAGCCGATCACGACCGCACTTCGCGAGATTTAACGGAGCGCGGGCGTCCCGCCCGCAGTCGTCGGCCGTCCCGGCCGGCGACTTTCTGAGCGCTCGCTGCGGACAGGATGTCCGCGCTCCGTCACCCCTGCACTGCCTTCGTCACGGCGGCGGCGACGCGATCGTCGACGTCGCCGGCGTGCTCGATCTCGACCGGATAGCGCACGCGGATCTCGACGCCGCTCGGCGCGACACGCAGCCGGCTGTGCGGCGCGGGCGTGGCGGACGGCATCGAGAGCAACCGTTCCATCTCCCGATGCTGCCGCTCGATCGACTCACGGTATTCGTCGAACACGCCGTTCACCGCGGCGAGCATCCGCGCCTGGACGTCGTGAAAGTCGCGATCGGGCGGCACGACGTATGACAGCTCGTGCCAGAGGAAGCGCGTCCCCGGCAGCTGCTTGAAGATGCCGGCGCTGTGATCGAACACGACGGAGTTCGGGAACTCGACGATGCGTCCGGTCGGCAGCTGATCGCTGCCGCGCGTCTCGAGCTCCATCAGGTAAATCCAGACCAGACCGACATCGAGGATGTCGCCGTTCACGCTCGCGATGCGCACGCGGTCGCCTGCCCGAATGCCGTACTTGCCGACGATCACGAAATACCCTGCCACGGAAAGAATGACGTCCTGCATGGCGATGGCGATGCCTGCGGTGATCAGGCCGATGAACGTGGTGAGCGAGCTGAAGTCGGACGCGAACGTCGCGATCAGAATCGCCGCGACGAGCAGCAGCACGACGATGCGCCGAATCAGCAGGAAGTGATGGCGGCGCTTCGCATCGTGAACGTAACGGAACGTGACGCGGCGCCAGACGACGGAGATCGCGACGACGAGCAGGACCATCACCGCGAGCGCGATGCCGCGGATGAGCAGGCGGCGCAGATCGTCGTGATCCTGATCGACGACCGAGGCGCTCCAGCGTGTGAGATTCGCTTTGTACGCTTCCAGCACGATGCGGCTCTTCGCCAGCGGAAGCATCGCCGCGGAGACCTGGCGGAATCGCACGTTCAGCGCATCGAGCTCCGTCTTGCGTCGCGCGAGCTCCGCGGAATCATTCGTATCGGGCTGGTTCATCAGCGCGTCGGCACTCTTGCGCATCTGCGACATCAGCTGCACGAGCGGCGTGGAGAACGTGCGCGCATCGGCCTGCAACACCTCGGCGGCGCGGATGTTCGTCCGCAATGCGCCCGCTTTCTGATTGAGCCGGACCACATCGCCGATCAGACCGATGACGCTCGTCGGGTTCGTCGCGTGCTGCGCGGTCGCGGGCGTGCCGGCGGTCGCGGGCACGGTCTGCTCGAGCGCGCCGATCTGCGACATCAAATCGCTCGCACTGCCGCTCGTGCCGCTGAACGCGACGATCGCGCTGACTGCATCGTTGCGCGCCTGCGCCATCGCGACGCGGCTCTGCGCCTCGGCGATCGCCGCATCGTTGCGCGGCGTCTGCTGCATCAACGCCGCGAGCCGGTCCTGCTCGCGCTTGAGTTGTTCCGCGGTCGACGCCGCGCGCTGCGCCATCCGCTGCGAGCGGTTGTTCGTCGGAGGCTGCGGCGGCGCCGGTGCGCTGGAGATGAACTGCGCGTCGGCCTTCGCGAACTCGAACGACAACGTCACGACCTGATGCGCGAGCTGGCGGTTGTCGTTCACATAGAGCACGTCGGTCGGTTGATCCGCGAGCCGCGCTTCACCATCGAGGCGGTCGTACCAGGCGATCGTGCGATTGAGAAAAGCGAGAACGTGCGCGGCATCGGGCTGAGGCTGCGCCGCGAACAAGAAGGCGAAAAACAACACCACGCGCGTGGTGCTAACAAGATCAGTGCCGCCGCCGGCGTGTCATCCGGCCACGCCCATGTGTGGCACCGGCGACTCGCCGGTGCTTTCGCCGCCGAGTCGGCGGCGCCACACCAGTGAGGATCGCCGCGCTTCGGCTGTCCGCTGTCCGGCGATCAGTGCCGCCGCCGGCGTGTCATCCCGAGCGTAGTCGAGGGATCCCCTCCGGCTGCGCCCCTGTGTGGCACCGGCGACTCGCCGGTGCTTTCCGCCGCCGAGGTCGGCGGCGCCACACCAGTGAGGATCGCCGTGCTCCCGCTGTCAGTGGCGCCGCGACCAGTGGATGTCGATCACCGGCTTCGGCGGCTCAATTGCCTTCACGGCGCCGGCGAGCGGCTCGCGCGTGATGTGGCCGCCTGCGACGACGAATCCGCGCGGCGGACGGTAGCCGAACGCGAAGAACGCGCCGGCCAGGACGAGCGCAGCGATGAACGGCATCGCCGCCGCCGCTTCGCGCATCTCGACCTCGCGCATCGTCTCCATCGACCGGCTCGGCTTCTTCATCAGATTCGCGAGCAGTGTGATTGCGGCGAGTCCGCCCGCGGCGATCACGCCGAAGTCGTAGTGGATGAAGTACGAGAGGAAGGCGATGACCGCGAGGCCCGGCAGCATGCGCAGCGCCCACATCCCGAGCCGATGCACCGGCGAATCGAGCTCGAAGTACGCGCCGAGGAGTGTGTTCGTGCTCCATTCACCGGTCATGCAGATGATCGCGGCGATCACCGGCGCGGCGTAGAACATCGGCTGCGGCACTTCGCCGAGGTAGCCGCGAAACACGAACACCGCACCGCCGAATGTGGCGAGCGTCTGCCCGAGTGTGACGGCCCACAAACGGCTGGCGATCGATCGCCGCGCGGGCCAGAGGTAGACCGCGATCAGCGCGAGCAGCAGCAGGCCGCCGGTCCAGATCAGCAGCTCGTTCGTGAAATCGCGCGCCTTCACGATGTGTGGCAGCACCGGCTTCAGCGTCAGCCACGGCGTCGCGTAGATGACCCACGCATCGGGCATGTTCGGAGCGGAGCGAAGGATCGCGATGTCGCCGATGGAAACGATCGCATTGGTGATCGTCACGCCGAGGAGGATGTGGCAGAGGCTGACGAGAGCGATACGCCAGCGCTGCGGTTTCGTGCGATAGCGGCTGTCGTAACTCGCGTACATCGATCGAATCGTACCGAAAACCGAACGGCGCCGCGCACGTATGCAATCATGACGACATGTTGCCGACCGCGCCGACCGCAGCACCGAGGCGCCGCGCTCCGACCCTTTTCATCGTGTGGGTTGTCGGAATCGTGGCGATCATCGTGTTGGATCAGCTGGAGAACCTGCTCAAGGTTCTCCACCTCGGCACCGGTCCGCTCGGCTTCTTCTCGTTCCTCGCCTGGTTCGTCGTCATCGGACTCACGCTTTACGGACTGGCGATCGGCATCCGCTGGCTGCTGCGGAAGCTCTTCTGGACGGTCGGACGAAGACTCGCGCTCAGCTATTTCATGATCGGCATGATGCCGTTCGTCGTCATCGCGATCCTGCTCTGCTTCGGGCTCTACATCGTGATGGGGATCGCGTCGCAGTGGACGTTCAAGTCGGAGCGCCAGGCGACGATCGGACAGCTCGAAAGCCTCAACACCGAGTACGCGCTGCAAGGCACGAAAGTGCACGACGCCGAGGTCTACGACACGGCGAACGGCAGCGGCAAGAACATTCCGGAGTGGCTTCGCTCGGCGAGCTACAGCGGCATGCTGCTGCGCAACGAGCAGCCGGTGGTGGCGGTCGCGCGGCAGTATCCGGCCAGTGATGACACCACGCGGACCGTCCTGCTCGCGCAGCCGCTGAACGACGAGTGGGCGAATCAGCTGCGCGATCGCAACGGCATGATCACGCTGTCGTCGGTCGCCGAGCAGGAAGGGCAGAAGCTCTCATTCAAGCGCGACAAGAAGAAGCGCAGCAGCGATGAGGTCGACGATTTCTGGCGTGATGCCGTGTCGCTCGATCGCATCGTCTTCTACGACGTGACCGAAAAAGACGGCGTGAGCGACTGGGAGAGCGGCAAGCGCACGAACAAGCAGATCTTCACCGTCCTCTCCACGCCCTTCAACACCATCGTCCAGTTCTACCTCGGCGGCGCGACGAACTCCTACATCATGCGCACCATCATCAAGGTGCTGTTCACCCTGGCGATGCTGCTGATGATGACGTACCTCTTCGCGTCGCTCTTCGCGGCGGTGCTGATCTTCTCGATCTCGCGCGCCGTGAATCGCATCGAGCGCGGCACGAAAGCGGTCGAGCGCGGCGACTTCTCGTATCGCATCAACATGAAGCCGCACAACCAGCTCGGCGAGATGGCGCAATCGTTCGACCGCATGACCGAATCGATCGCCTCGCTGCTGACGACGGTCGCGGAAAAAGAGCGCCTGCAGAGTGAGATCGAGATCGCAGCGTCGATCCAGCGCAACCTCCTGCCGAAGGAAGGGCCGCAGTTCCGCGGCGTGTCGTTCTCCGCGCACTTCGAGCCGACGGCGTCGATCGGCGGCGACTACTACGACGTGTTCAATCTCGACAAAACGCGGCTCGCAGTGGCGATCGGCGACGTGTCGGGACACGGCCTCTCGACCGGTCTGGTGATGGCGATGGTCAAAGCCGCGATCACGACGCTGGTCGAAGAAGGGGCGGATGAAACGTCACTCTTCCATCGACTGAACGATCTCGTCTACCGCTCCACGGAGCGCCGCGCGTTCATGACCCTCGCATTCACGATCTTCGATCTGGAGAAGGGAACGATCCGCCACACGAACGCGGGTCATCTCTACCCGTACCTGCTGCGCAACGGCGAAGCGCTCACGTCGCTCGAATGTCCGTCGCTGCCGCTCGGCGTGCGGAGCGCGATGATGACGCAGACGGTGGAGATCAATCTGACCGAGGGCGATGCGATCGTTTATCTGTCGGACGGCATCGTCGAAGCGCAGAACCACGACGGCGATCCGTTCGGATTCGACCAGCTCGAGTCGCTGCTGTCGCAGCAGAGCGAGCGTTCACCGAGCGTGATCCGCGATGCGATTCTCGCCGCGGTGGCGCGGCACTCGGGATCGCGTCCGGCGGACGACGACCGCACGGTCATGGTGCTGAGGTTCGATAATCTGCGGACCGCGCCTGTTGTTGCGGAAGTTCCTGAGCTGGCGGCCGCGACATCCTGAGCCGCGCAGACGGCGAAGGATCCGTAGCCTCGGCCGCGGATCGTTCGCGCTCTTCGCCGCTCACGATGACACCCTTCTCGATCGCCTTCCGGATGTGCTTCGCGATGCGATTGATGTAATTCACCGTCTCGCGGAACGGCGGCACGCCGTTGTACTTCCAGATGTTCCCCTCGCCCGCGTTGTACGCCGCGACGGCGAGATCGGCGTTGTCGTCGAACGTCTTCAGCAGCCACCGCAGGTAGCGCACGCCGGCGTAGATGTTCGACTCGGGATCCCACGCGTTCGAGACGCCGAATCGCTCCGCGGTCGCCGGCATGAGCTGCATCAGTCCGCGCGCGCCTTTGTTCGACAGCTCGCTCGGATTGAAATCCGATTCCGCTTTGATGACTGCCGAGACGAGCGCTGCGTCGACATCGAATTTCTTCGACGCATCGACGATGATCCTGTCGAATTTCGACTTGAACAGCGGACCGCTCGCCTCGTTGTAGCGCCATGACCGCCGCGGGAACACGCCCTCTTCGACGATCTTCTTCACCTCGGCAACGACCTCGGGTGTAGCTATCTCGTCGTCGATGATGCGATCGATGCGGTTGATCGGCAGCGTCATCGAGCCGCCGCCTTTCATCACGAGCAGCATCGATTCGTCGTCGACCATCTTGTACGAATCGATCTTCATGTTGCGGCCGTCGGTGAACACCGCAATGCTCGCGCTCGCCGGGATAGCGGCGAGGATGAGCACGGCGGTGAGGACGATTGGACGCATTGGCGCGAGTAACCCGAGCCCCCAGCGCGTCATTCCGAGCCGCGGAGACGGTCGAGGGATGACACGAGGGTCGTTCATGCTCTTGGGTGGAACGTGTCGTACATCTTCTGCAGTCGAGCTCGCGACACGTGCGTGTAGATCTGCGTGGTCGAGATGTCCGAGTGTCCCAGCATCATTTGGACGGATCGGAGGTCCGCACCGTTCTCCAGCAGGTGCGTGGCGAACGAATGCCGTAGCACGTGCGGCGAGATGTGCGATGCGATTCCGGCCGTCCGTGCGTACTTCACGATCTTCATCCAGAAGGATTGCCGGGACATCGGACGTCCGCGGTTCGTGAGAAAAAGATGGACGTCACTGCGCTTGTCAAAGTGCGCCCGTGCTTTCTCGGCGTATTCGCTGATCGCATCGCGCGCGGTGTCGCCGAACGGCACGATGCGCTCCTTCGATCCCTTGCCGATGGTGCGCAGAAAACCGGCGTCCATCACGAGGTCGTCGACCTTGACGTGAATGAGCTCGCTCACGCGCAGGCCCGTCGCGTAGAGCAGCTCGAGCATCGCGCGATCGCGCAGCCCCTCGGGCGTTTCGCGATCGGGCGCCTTCAACAACGCTTCGACTTCGAACGGCTGCAACGACTTCGGCAGCGTCGTCCAGAGCTTCGGGTTCTCCAGGTTCTCCGTTGGGTCGTGTTTCAGATGCCGTTCGGCGACGAGGAAGCGGAACATGCCGCGGATCGCGGCGAGCGCGCGCGCGACCGATCGCGCCGAAATGCCCGCCGATCGCAGCGATTGAAAGTAGCGGACGATGTTGATGCGCTCGACGCGATCGAGCTCGAGCTGTTGTTTGGCGAGATAGCGTCCGAAGTTGCGCAGATCGGTGCGGTACGCGGAGAGCGAGTTCTTCGCGAGCCCTTTTTCGACGGTGAGGAAATCGAGAAAGATCGGCAGGTAGGTGACGAAGTACGGCCCCTTGTCCGGCGCCTCAGGCTCTTTTGCTTTCATGAGCGACCAGATCTGCCATGTACGAGCTTCGCACGAACGGACCCGAGAACACCGCTGCGAATCCGAGCTCTTCGCCGATCACGCGGTACTCCTCGAACACCGCCGGATGAATGTACTCGACGACATCGAGCTTCTCCCGTTTCGGCTGAAGGTACTGACCGATCGTCAGGATCTCGCAGCCGGCGTCGAGCAGTCGCGTCATCACGTCGACGACTTCCTCGCGGCGCTCGCCGAGGCCGAGCATCAGGCCCGATTTCGTGACGATCGCCGGATCGATCCGTTTCACCTCGGCGAGAAACGCGACGCTGCGCTCGAAGCGCGAACCGGGCCGGACGTAGTCGTAGAGACGCGGCACCGTCTCGACGTTGTGGTTGAAGTAATCGGGCTTCGCATCGGCGACGATACGGATTGCTTCGCGATTGCCGCGGAAGTCCGGCGTCAACACTTCGACGGCCGCGTTTGGTAACGCGTTGCGGAGCTCGTGGATCGTGTCGGCGAACTGCTGCGCGCCGCCGTCGGCGAGATCGTCGCGCGTGACCGAGGTGATCACGACGTGGCGCAGTCCCATGCGCTTTGCGGTGTCGGCGACCGATCGCGGTTCGAGCGGCGACGGCGGCGCATACGGGCGGCCGGTGGTCACGTTGCAGAAACCGCACGAGCGCGTGCAGATGTCGCCGAGGATCATGAAGGTAGCGGTGCCGCGGGAGAAACACTCCGTGCGATTCGGACAGGCGAGCGACTCGCAGACTGAATGCAGCGAGCGCTCGCGGAGCATCGACTTGATCTCGTGCAGTCCGCGGAGGTTGATCCGTTTTTCACGGATCCATTCGGGAAGGCGCTTGGTCACATCACCATTAAAACAAAAGCGCCGCCCGTTTCCGAGCGGCGCCAGTGTTTGAGGGATTTGCGGCGAATCGCCGGTTTACGTTGCGGTCGAGTTAGTGCCCGAGTCCGAGCGACTTATCGAGCGACTTCTCGATCAGCTTCTCGGCTTCCATCTCGGGAATCCCCTTCACGATCGCGACTTCGGAGACGATCAGGTACTTGGCCCGGTCGTACATCTTCTTCTCGCGGAACGAAAGGCTCTTCTTCTTCGACACTTCGTTGAGGTTTTTCAGGACCTCGGCAACGTCTTCGAGGCGACCGGTCTTCATCTTTTCCAGATTCTCGCGGTAACGCCCCTTCCAGTCGGTGTGGGACTTCGGACCCTTTTCTTCCAGAAGGCCGATCAGCCCTTTGATCTCCTTCGGCTGGTACAGACGCCGCAGGCCGACGCGATCCGTGTTGCGGATCGGAACCATCAGCCGCGAATTGTTCGCCAGCAGCCGGAGGTGGTAATAGGACTCATCGGACCCCATGATGATCGACGCGCCGATCTGCTCGACGATCGTCACCCCGTGATTCGGATAGACGAGTTTGTCCCCGACTTTGAAACCAAGCTTCATTGACGACAAGTGTGGCTCCTTTCGGAAGAATTGATGCAGAACAACCAGAGGGACGGGCATTTTACGTCACCCGCCCGGTCCCGTCAAACCGGCAGGAACAGAAATGTGAGCCCAATAGACTCAGAGCAGACTGAAAATCGTGCGCTACGACACGATTATCGCGCTGCCCGCCCCGCGAAACCAGTGCCGGAGTGCGGCGGCCATGCCGCCGCTTTGGTTTCTGACGGCGGCCATGCCGCCGATCGCGCGCGGCATGGCCGCGCGTCTGAGAGCGGCGGCATGGCCGCCGCACTCTGGAGTTTGGCAGCTCCCGAGGTTGGCGTGGCCGAGAACATGAACGTGTAGAAGGAGTTGGTTCGTCTCTGTTACACTAGTCATATGACTAGTCGTAGAGGAGGCGGGGCATGGGCTTTCCGACCAAGGTGCAGACCATC
>DATEZA010000114.1:0-33931 GCA_035255945.1 Thermoanaerobaculia bacterium | reverse complement strand
TCGCGCGCGATGGCCATCGCCACACTGGCGAAGGCGCTCCATTTCCGCGAAGAAACGATCCGCAAAATGCCGCCGCCGAAAAAGGCCGACCTCCTCGCCACGCGCCTCACCGCGCCGGAGTTCGAGCAGGTGCTGGAGATGGCGCTGATGCAGTACCACACGCATGACAAGAACGAGATGCTCGCCGCGTTTCTCGATCACTGGAAAGTGCCGCACGAAAACGGCTCGATCGAGAACGACGAGTACACGGCGCCGGCCGCCGATCAGGTCCGCGACGCCGTCAACACGCTGACCCAGTTCCCGAAGCGCGACGTGGTGCTCTACCTCGCATCGGCCGGACTCCTGATGGGAGGCGAGTGGCGCGATGCGACGTGGCCGGTCGTCGACGAGCTGGTCGCGTCGCTCACCTGACGCGACGCAGTACTGCCTTCCCGCTATACTTCGGCTGTTCCATGCATCCACGTCTGCCTCTGCTGTGCGCGATGGTGGTGTCGGTGGCGGCGGCGCTTCACGCCGCTACGATCACCGGCACGGTGCGCAGTGACAGCGGACCGATATTGAACGCGTTCATCACCGTCTCCGATGAGCAGGGCCGCGTGATCGTGAGGCGATCCGCGATTGCCGGCGGAAGAATCGCCGTGCGGTTCAGCGACTCGGTCCGCGTGGTGACCTGTCTCTTCGAAGCCGACGGCTTCGAGCCTCGCCCGTTGACGCTCGACGTCGTCGGCGGCACCGCGGCGGCAGGACAGGTTCGGCTTGCGCGTACGCCCGGGATGACGATCGGCCGCCCGGACATCTCGGTGAGCGGTGATGGGAAAGAAAACCGCGTCGACTTCGTGATCACGAACGATGCGGGAAAGAAGATTCTCGTCCGCCAGGTCGCGTTGCAGGCGCGGCAGCGGGAGAAAGAAAACTGTCTCGATCTCACCACGCCTGATGTCGTGATTGCCGTCTCCGCGTTGACGACGCTGGCGCAGACCGCAATTCAGATCGAGACAGCGAAAGGAAACGATGCCCGGAAGAGCGACGCGCATGTCAGCACCGGGAAGTGCGGCCAGCTGAACATCGACATCACCACGGGCATTACGTACCAGGCGGACAAACAGGAGTCCCACCGTCTGCGCTTCGTGTTTCCGCGCGAGGCGAAACTGCCGGGAGAACAGACGGCACACCTCCTCGATGTCGATAAATGGCCGTTCGTGCAGGTAACGATCACCACGGACGACAATCGCCAATACACATCTCCATGAAATTCGTCGACGATCTGCGTGACCGCCGCGGCGAGGTGCGGAAGCCGGACAACACGCCGCTGGAGATCGCCGCAAGCCTCGTTCCGGCGGTCGCCGCCAGCGTACTGCCGTTGTACGGTCCCGTCGCCTCGGCGCTCCGTCACATTCCGCTCTTCGCGCGGTTGCTGCATCTGGCGATTCCCGTCGTCCTCATCACGCTCGCCGTCCACGCCGTCATGGCGCGCTCGCCGCTGCCGAAGCCGCCCGGAATCGCGCATCAAGACGAGCCGCAGAAGTTCGCGTATGTCTACAAGCGCGGCACGCGCTCGGTGGCCAAACTGCTTCTCATCCCGCTGATGCTGCTCCTGGCGTTCGAGTGCTACGACAAACTTCCGAACTGGATGTTCGGCCGGACGAGCGTCGCCGGTTATCTGTGCGATGCCCGCGACCGCAAGCCGGTCGACACCGTCGCCGAGATCTCCGACAGCCTCGGAGCACGCACGAGCACGACGCTTCGGACGGACAGCACCGGCTATGTCTCGATGTCGCTATCGCGGTGGGGACAACGCCCGGTGTCGATGAAACTGAGCGGTGGCTGCGAAGCCGTCGATCTGACGGCGGCGTCGCCGAAGACGACCGCGGGCTGCCCCGCCACCGACCCGCGCGATCTTCCTCCACGTCCCGCGCGGCCGTTCTGGAGCGTGACATGCGCCTCGAAAAAATGATCGTTCTCGCCGCGCTCTTTTGCGTCGCCGCGCGTGACGTCGTGGCGCAGACGGACTGCGCGGCGCAGCATGCGCAAATCGCGCAAACGCTGAAGGCCGTCAAGAGCGACGCTGATGTTCCGGAGCTGGAAAAACTTCTGCGCGCCGTGATCGCGACCGAATGTGCCGAAACGCGGGACTACCTGACGCTTCGTCGCGTCGTTCAGACGCGAGGGGAGTTTGCGGAGGCGGCCGAGCTGGTCGCGCAGGCGATGACGGCGAAAGGAGCAGCCCAGGCGACCGGGCCTCTTCTGCTGTTTCGCGCCGCCGATCTCGCACGCGCCGGGCGAACCGCCGAAGCGCGCGAGCTTTTGCGGAGCGGCGAGGCGAAGCAGCGCATTCGCGATGAATGGCTGACCATCTCCGAGGAGCAGATGGTGTGGCTCAGACTCGATCCCGCGCTGCCGAAGGACCTGCTCGCAGCCGCGGACGCATTCGAGGCCGGCGACGAAACGGGAGCGATCTATCGCCGCGCCGCGGCGGTCACCGCACTCCAGCGCACGTTTCTCAACTCGGTCTTCGGTCCTGACAGCGCGGTTCTCGATTCGCTCGGCGTTGCACTCGCGGCCATGCCGCTCGACGCGTTCGATGTCCGCACGCAGATGACCGCGTTGCGGGCGGAGGCAATCGCGTATGGCGCGCTGCACGAGCCGCAGCATGCCATCGCCGCACTCGAGCAGTTGTTCGATCTCTGCTATCCCGATGAGCTGCGACATCCCTGTCCGGCTTCCGGCTACGCACCGGTGATGCTGCAGTCATTGTTTGCTTTCGACGCAGACGCCGGTCCGCAGGCGAGGGTCGACTACGACAATTTCCACGTTGCCGCACATGTGGCCCTCTCCGCATTCAGCTCTGTGTCGTGGGACCGCAACGGCAGACGCCGGGCGACCGCGACGGAAGATGATTTCCTCGGGTTTCGCACGATCGAGGGAAAGAAATACGGAGGCGCGGTCGACGCCGAGGAGGATCGCGAGACGATCCTGGAAACGATGGTGATCAACCACGATCGTCGCGATATCTACGACAAGGTGATCGAGACAGGCACACGCCGGCCGCAATTGCTGACCAAGATCTATCTCGCCGAGCTCGCGTTTCCGATGCAGCTCGGATCTCTTCCGCGTGACCCGGTGGCCGCTCCGCGGCAGCAATTTCTCGGCAGGCCGATCGAGGACATCGAGGCCATCGTGGATCGTGCGCACGCCATCGGTGCGGTCGATCCGATCACCTGGGATGCCCTCGACGTCGGGCGCCGCGAATGGACGCTCGTTCGGCGCATCTGGCGTCTGCGCTTACCCGATGACGCGGCGAGCAGAGTCTGGCTGCGCTATCACGAGCTACTCGACGCCTCCGGCCGGTAGTCGATCAGCGCGCGCAGCTCGTCCTCGCTCAACTCCCGCACCGATCCTGACGTCATCTCGCCGAGTGTCAGCGATCCGATCGCGATCCGCGTGAGCTTCTCCACCTTCGCGTCGAGGGCTTCGACCATGCGGCGGACCTGACGGTTACGCCCCTCGGTGATCGTGATCTCGAACGTGCGCGGGTTCATGCGCGTGACGATCGCAGGCCGCGTGGGGCCGTCGCGCAGCTCGATGCCGTTGCGCAGGCGATCGAGCTGTTCGTCATTCAGCGCGAGCGATGCCTTCACGAGATACGTTTTCGGCACGTGGTAGTCGGGATTGGTCATCCGCTCGGCGAACTGCGCGTCGTTGGTCATGATCAGGAGGCCGCTCGTGTCGAGGTCGAGGCGGCCGACCGGAAAGACGTACTGGCCGCGATCGGGAAGGAGGTCGTAGACGGTCGGACGTCCCTGCGGATCGCGGTACGTCGTGAGATAGCCCACCGGTTTGTGCAGCAGGAGGTAGATGCGCTTCGTCGATGCGAGCGGCTGGCCGTCGAACAGGACGCGATCGCGCTCGAGGTCGACCCAGTGATCGGAATCGCGGATCAGGCGGTCGTTGACCGTCACGCGGCCTGCAGCGATCCAGCTCCGCGCTTCGCTGCGCGAGCCGATGCCGGCCTTCGACAGCACGCGCTCGAGCGTCTTGAGCGGGCGGTCGCCGGGTGGGAGTTTGCGGGCGGTCATGCGCAGCGGATTATGATTCGCGGCCGATGAAAAAAGCGTGGTTGGTGCTCGTGCTTGTGGTTGCGTGCGGGAAAGAAGCGACGGCGCCGAAGCCGCAGCCTGTGGCGAAGAAGAGCCCCTCACCCCTGGCCCCTCTCCCCGCGCAGCGGGGAGAGGGGGACTATGTGGAGTGGGTGCGCGGCGCTCCAGCGTTCAAGTTCCACATCACGATCGGGAACGAATCCGCTGAGGGACAGCTGACGCGAGCGCGAGTGGGCGAGGAGCGCGTGCAGTTCAAAGTGAAAGGCGACGAATGGACGGCGACGCGCAGCGTGAAAGGCGTGGCGTGGACGCGCAACGGCAAGCCTGACACGAATGAGCCGGCGTTCGCAGATCGCGTCTATCAATGGATGACGCTCTTTCCCGATCCGGCGAAGTCGAAGCCGGAAGTCGTCGGCACGGAAGGCGGGGAGACGCATCTCCGCTTCACGAACCTCAACACAAACGAAACAAATGACGTCTGGATCCGCAGCGACAATCACCTCGCGCGCCTGAAGACCTCGGGCGCCGGCAGCGCGTTTCCGGCTGTGGAGATCACCATCGAATGAATGCAGATGTGCAGTCCATCGACGCCATCGTCAAAGCGCTTTACGAATCGATTTCCGGCGCCGCCGGCGTGCCGCGGCAGTGGGAGCGCGACGCGGAGCTCTATCGCCCCGAGACGCGCTTCTTCCAGGTTCGCCGCGACAACTCCGTGCGCGTCGAATCGATGGACGAGTACAAGGCGCGCGTCGACGAGTGGCTGGTGACGAACGGCTTCTTCGAGTACGAGACCGAGCGCGAGACGCAGCAGTACGGCAACGTCGCGCACGTGCTGAGCACATACGAATCGCGGCAGACCGAAGACGGTCCGCTGATCGGCGGCGGGAAGAACAGCATCCAACTCGTGCACGACAGCTCGCGCTGGTGGATCACCGCCGTAGCCTGGAATTCGGCGTTGTGATCGGAGCGCGGGCGTCCTCGCCCGCAGCGATCGGGCGTCCCGCCCGATCGCTATTCGTCGCCGAGCGAGACGCTCGACGACTGCGGCCGAGACGGCCGCGCTCCATTACCCGTGATCAGGCGCGCGCCGCGCTGGAACGTTAGGTACGCCCACGCCCACTGCGTGATCACCAGCAGCCGGTTTCTGAACCCGATCAGAAAAAATATGTGGATCGTGAGCCATGCGATCCACGCGATGAATCCGCTCAGCTTCAGCGGTCCGATCTCCGCCACTGCAGCCGCACGGCCGATCGTCGCCAGCGAGCCTTTATCCCAATACTTGAACGGCTTCTTCGTCCTGCCCGCGATCCGTTTCGCGACGTAGACACCTTCCTGAATCGCGGCCGGCGCGACGCCCGGCACGAGCTCGCCGTTCTTCTGCTTCACCGCAGCGAGGTCGCCGATCACGAACACTTCCGGATGTCCGGGAATCGTGAGGTCGGGCTCGACGAGCACACGTCCGGCGCGATCGAGCGGCACGTCGAGACTCTTCGCCAGCGGCGACGCCTGCACGCCCGCGGCCCAGAGCACGGTCTTCGTTGCGATCGACATCTCGCCGATGCACACCTCGCGATCGTTGAGACTGGTCACGACGCCGCCGGTGATCACTTCGACGCCGAGGTGTTGGAGCTGGCGTTTGGCTTTCTCGGAGAGCGAGGGAGGGTAGGGGGGCAGCACGCGATCGCGCCCTTCGACCAGGATCACGCGCGCGCTCGATGGATCGATGTGGCGGAAGTCGCGGATCATCGTCTGCCGCGCGATCTCGCTCAGCGCGCCCGCGAGCTCGACGCCGGTCGGTCCGCCGCCGACGACCACGAACGTGAGCCACGCTTTCTGCACGTCGGGATCGGTCGCGCGCTCGGCGTGTTCGAACGCGAGCAGCACGCGGCGCCGGATCTCCAGCGCGTCTTCGATCGTCTTCAGTCCCGGCGCATAACGCTCCCACTCCGGATGACTGAAGTACGAATGCGTCGCGCCGGTGGCGACGACGAGATAGTCGTACGCGAGCTCGCCCTCGGTGAGAATCACGCGTTTGTTGGCGGCGTCGATGCGCGTTGCTTCGCCGAGGATGACGCCGGCGTTTTTCTGGTGACTGAGAATTGCGCGGATCGGCGAGGCGATGTCGCTCGGATTCAGCGCGGCGCTCGCGACCTGGTAGAGCAGCGGCTGAAAGAGGTGGAAGTTGCGGCGGTCGACGACCGTCACGCGGACCGGCGCGCCGTTCAGCGTGCGCGCCGCGTACAGGCCGCCGAAGCCACCGCCGATGATGACGACGTGAGGTTCGCTCACAATTTTCCGAGCACGCTCTTCCAGCGAGCCCACGCCGCGTCGCGCGCTTTCTTGTTGCCGGCGTACGCCGTCTTCGTCTGCTCGTCGGCGTCGGCCGGAGGCGGCGGTGCGTCGCCGGCGCGCATGAAGCCGTGGCCCGCGCCGTCGTATGTCACCACGTCGTATTTCTTGCCCGCACCCGCCATCAGCTCCTGCGTTTTCGGGACGGTCGCGCCGATGCGCGCGTCGTTGCCGGCGTAGAAGCCGTAGACCGGCGCCTTGATCTTCGCGATCGCGTCGGGCGATTCAGGACCGGGTCCGTAGAACACGAATGCCGCGGCGAGCGACGGCCGATTCGTCGCGAAGCGGAACGACTCGCCGCCGCCCCAGCAGAATCCTGTCACCGCGACTTTGCCGTTTGCGGCAGGCAATTTCGAAACGTAATCGGCGGCTGCGTTCAGATCCGCGGTGATCTGATCGTGCGGCAGATCGCGGATCGCTTTTCCGATCGCGTTGTTGTCCGCGCCGAAGTCGCTCGTCCCGCCGCCCTTCGGTCCCATGCCCGACAGCAGATCGGGCGCGATCGCGATGTAGCCCGCGGCCGCGAGCTCGTCCGCTTCCATCTGCACCCAGTCGCTCATTCCGAAGATCTCGTGAATGACGACGATCGACGTCGCCTTGTTCTTCACCTCGGGATACACCACGAACGCGCTGACGTTGCGCGCGCCCGACTTCAGCGTCACCCACTCGCGATGGCGCGGCGAGCGGTCGACGGCTTCCTTCGCCCAGTTCACCGCCGGGCCGGTTGCGGGCGCGGAGCTCATCATGTGATCGGCGTGCGCGTCGGCCGCAGTCGTGGTCGTCGTCGCGCGCTGCGAGCAACCATTGAACGACAGGGTGAAAGCGAACAGGAGCAGGAGCGGTGCTGATCGTTTCATAGCGATATTCTTCCATGCATGAAGAACGTTTTCCTCCACAACCCGCGTTGCAGCAAAAGCCGTGCTGCATTGGAGTTGGTGCGCGATTCCGGCACTGAGCTTCCGGTCCGCGAATACCTTCGCGAGCCGCTCTCCATCGATGAGTTGCGCGACCTCGTGCGCACCCTCGGCGTTCGTCCGATCGACATCGTGCGGCGCGGCGAGGCGGTCTACGCGGAGCTCGGATTGAGCGAGGCGACGGCGGACGAAGATCTCCTGCGCGCGATGGCCGAGCATCCGATCCTCATCGAACGCCCGATCGTGGTCCGCGATGGGCGCGCGGTGGTAGGACGGCCACCGGAGAATGTCCGGAAGATTCTGTAGCTACTCGAGACGATGCGGCGCGAACAGCGAGGACACGTCCCGCACGAGCCGGCGCATTGTTTCGATCAGCGCCGGGTCATCCGCCATCCGCTGCTTCAGTCCCTCGATGAACGGGCGATCGTACTCGCGCTCCTCCGCGGTACCGTCCCGATCGATGAAGTCGAGCCAGAGGTCCGGCTTCCCATCGAAGAGCGTCACGAGAATGTGGATGCGTGCGAAATTGGCCACGAGCTCGGACAGGCGCCAGGTTTCAACCAGCTCATAGGCCTCGACTTCGGGTACTTCGTACGTCAATGTGGTTACTGCCTGCGTCATGAACGGCGATCCTCCCCTCAAGGACCATTCACCTAAGGAGTGACGGAGGAAAGGAATTCCCTACCCTTGAGTCGAAATATTTTCCGTCCAGCCGTCAGACCTTGTAACCGCTTTCAGACGCCGATCTTAGCCAGCTCCGGCTTCCCGGTCCACGAGCCGTACGACAAACAGCGCACGCAGGTGAAGGTGAAGTCGGTGATGCCGGTGTTGACGTTCTCCGGCCTCGCGATTTCCAGAGGGGACTGGCAGCGGTAGCAGAGGATGGCGTCGCCGCGCTGCAGGTTCTCGACGAATCCCTCGACCTGCTGATCGAGGAACTCCTTCTGCTTCGGACGCTGCGGGATGGTGAGGGTCTCTTTGCCGCGATCGCATGCGAGCGCGATGTGGTCGGCGAAGGTGGTCTGCACGAAGGCGCCGGTGAGCACGCCGCCGGGATGTTTCGGGCAGGGAACAGGCTTGCCCGCCCAGAAGAGTTTTGCGAGATCGCGAAGGACTTCGACTTCGGTTGGCATGAAGGGATTGTAATTGTAATGGAGCGCCCCTCACCCGGCGCTGCGCGCCACCCTCTCCCCGCACGCGGGGCGAGGGTTACGAGGGCGTCGCCGCGCGCTCCACCTGATCGAACACGCGCATGAAGTTCGCGCCGAGCACCTGCTCGATCTCCTCGTCGCGCATGCCGCGCTCCGACAACCTTCTCGTCAGCGCCGGCAGCATCGACGCATCGGTCAATCCATCCGGCAGCGCCGGCACGCCGTCGAAATCCGAGCCGATGCCGACGTGCTCGATGCCCGCGACTTCCGCAGCGTGGAACACGTGATCCGCGACCTGATCGAGCGTCGCCTTCGGCATGCCGAGGGAGCGGAACCATTCGAGGTACGTGTCCCAGTCGGTGCGATCGTCGGGCACCTCCTCGGTGCCTCCCAGTCCGCTGCTCTTCATCCGTTTCGCGGAGTGCTTGAGCACCTGCGCGACGTCATCGCTGATGAACGCGGAGAAGAAGTTGATCATGCAGACGCCGCCGTTTTTGGCGAGGTCGCGCAGCATGTTGTCGGTCATGTTGCGCGGGTGATTGCAGATCGCGCGGCACGACGAATGCGTCGCGACGAGCGGCACGCGCGTCGTCTCCAGCGCGGCGTAGTACGCGGCGTCGGAGACGTGCGAGATGTCGACGATCATGCCGAGGTCGTTCATCGTGCGGACGACGTCGCGGCCGAAATCGGTGAGGCCGTTGTGCCGCGCCGCATCGCCCGACGAGTCGCACCAGTTGTTCGTGTTGACGTGCGTCAGGGTCATGTAGCGCGCGCCCTTCGCGTAGAAGTCACGGAGGATGTCGAGCGAGTCTTCGATCGCGTGACCGCCTTCGACTCCGATCATCAGCGCCTGTTTGCCGTCGCGCTTTGCCGCGCGGATTCCCGCCGCATCGGTGACGAACGTCAGCACCTCGGGATGCCGCTCCGCTTCTTCGCGAATCAGGGCCATCAGCCGATGCGCGAAATTGGCGGCGCCGCGTCCCGCGTAGAACGGCGGCACGTACGCGGCGAAGAACGAGGCGGTGATGCCGCTCGCGCGCAGCGTCTTCAGATCGAGTTGCGCTTCGGTGTCGTGCTCGTCGAGGTGCACGTTGTGCCGGAGCATGCGGTAAGGGGAGTCGCAGTGGCCGTCGACGATGATGGAGCGGCGGTGTACGTCGGTCATAAGGCAGAAGTCAGAAGGCAGAAAGCAGAAGTCAGTCGAACCATCTTTCGAGCTCGTCGAGCGATTCGGGGATTTGCGTCACGTTGTCGAACAGGTACTCCGCTTTGTGCAGCAGCTCGCGCTCGAAGCCTCCGCTGAGGACGGCCACGATCGGCAGCGGGATGCGATGCGCGGCCAGGATGTCGTACGGCGTGTCTCCAACGGCAAACGTCTTCGCCTCGTCTGCTCCGGTGCGCTCGAGCGCCGCGCGAAAAATCTCGGGTGACGGTTTCGAGTGCGCCGCGTCTTTCTTCGACGTCGAACCTGCAAGGAGATTTTCGACGCCGAGAAGCTGCGTATAGTACTCGACCTCGTCTTCGTTCGATGACGATGCGAGCGCGATGCGGATCCCCCGCGCATGCAGCGTTTCGAGCGCCCGCTTCGCTCCGTCGAACGGCTTCGCCTGCGGCATGTACTCGTCCTTGTAGAGCTTCGAGCGGTACTTCTTCAGCTCTTCGCCGAACGTCCGCATCTCTTTCGCGTTGAGCAGATCGGGAACCAGGAGATCGCCGCCCTTGCCGATCTGATGTCGGATGACATCGCGCTCGAACTGCTTGCCGAAATGCGCGAACGCTTCGATCCAGCAGCGGACGTGGAGGTCATTGGTGTCGATGAGGGTGCCGTCGATGTCGAAGAGGAGGGCTTGGAGGTGCACGGGTATCGCGAGTAGCAAGATGGGTGCGCGGGCTCGTGGGCTCGTGGGCGCGTGGGCCTCCGCACCCGCGTGCCGACGCACCCACGTGCCCATATAATCGCGCCCGAATGCGCACCGAACGCGACCTCGCCCCCGAACCGCGCGAATCCGGCCGCCGGCGATTCATGATCGCGGGCGAGCACGTCATCGTCCGCGCGTTCGAGCGGGACGATGCGGAGCGTTGCTATCGCTGGATGAACGATCCGAACATCGTCCGCACGCTGAAGACGCGCTATCCGATCGCGTTTCAGAACGAGCAGGAGTGGCTCGAGCGCGCGATGCATGCGAGTCACAACGAGCGCCACTTCGCC
The DNA here is from genome assembly GCA_035255945.1 of Thermoanaerobaculia bacterium. Taxonomy (GTDB): domain Bacteria; phylum Acidobacteriota; class Thermoanaerobaculia; order Gp7-AA8; family Gp7-AA8; genus JAJPHC01. The sequence continues at coordinate 23,211 of DATEZA010000114.1, read as the reverse complement.
ATCGAGCGCAAGGACGACCGCTCGCACATCGGCAACGCGTCCATCCACGACATCGACTGGGTCTCGCGCAACGCGTGGTTCGGACTCTTCATCGGCGAGCCGGCCGCCTGGAATCGCGGCTTCGGCAGCGACGCGATCGGCACCATGGTCCGCTTCGCGTTCGACGACATGAACCTCATCAAGCTGCGCATCAACGTCTTCGATTACAACGACCGCGCGAAGCATGTGCTCGAAACGCGCGGCTTCCGCCAGGAAGGAAAACTGGAGAGGGATTTCTATCGGGAGGGGACATGGCACGACATCGTGATCCTGTCGATCTTCCGTGAGGCCAACTCATGACAGAACGCAAGATCCGCGTCCTCATCGCCAAGCCCGGACTCGATGGTCACGACCGCGGCGCGAAAATCATCGCGCGCGCGCTGCGCGACGCCGGAATGGAAGTCATCTACACCGGACTGCGCCAGACGCCGGAGCAGATCGTCGCCGCCGCGGTGCAGGAAGACGTCGATGCGATCGGACTCTCGATTCTCTCCGGCGCACACAACGTCCTCTTCCCCGAGATCATGCGGCTGCTGAAAGAGGAGGGCGCCGAGGACATCGTGGTGTTCGCCGGCGGAATCATCCCGGAGCAGGACATCCCGAAGCTGAAGTCGATGGGCATCCGCGAGATCTTTTTGCCCGGCACGCCAACGTCCGCCGCCGTCAACGCCATCCGTCAAGCCGTGCCGGTGTAGGTGTAGGACAAGCTCTCAGCTTGTCCCTCCGGCGTCCCTCCCGACGTCCCTCCGACGTCCCCCCGACAAGCTAAGAGCTTGTCGTACACCTCGCACGCGCCGTCCGCCGATCGATTCCCAGCCGCCGCGCCGTTTCCTGATAACTCCCGGTCTGCCTGTACACGAGGTTCGTGTACCACCGCAGCAACTGCTCCTCGGTCATCTGCCCGTCGAGTGCGGCCGGCTCCTTCGGCTTCATCAGCGACGGCTCGTAATCGCCGCGGATCACGATGCGCCGCACGCACTGCTCGAGCTCGCGGTAGTTGCCGGGCCATGGATATTGCGCGCCGAGCTTCTTCTGAACGACGCGCATCACTTCATCGCTCACCACCTCCGCCTCGGGCGCACCGGCGATGTTCGTCGCGATGTGCGTGACGAGATGCCGCAGTTCATGCGGATTGTCGTCGAGCTGTTCGCGCAGTGACGGCGTCGTGATCACGTCGGCGCAGAGCCGGTAGTAGAAGTCGCGGCGGAAATCGTCCGCTGTGGCGAGATCGCGATTCGTCGCCGCGATGATCTTGCCGGCGAAGTGACGCGTCGTCGTGTCGCCGAGCCGCTGAAAGGTGCGCGTCTGCAGCACGCGCAGCAGCTTGACCTGGATCGACGGATCGAGCTCGCCGACTTCATCGAGGAACACGCTGCCGTGCGCGCTGCACGCCTCCAGCCATCCTTCGCGATCGTTGAGCGCGCCGGTGAACGCGCCTTTGCGATGCCCGAACAGCTCCGACTCGATCAGCGACGGCGACATCGCGGAGAGATTGAGTCCGGCGAAGAGCGCATCGGGTGCGGCGGCGAACTTGCGCGTGCGCTCGTCGAACGGGATGTAGCGCGACAACGCGATCGCGCGCGCCACGAGCTCCTTGCCGGTGCCGGTCGGACCGATGATCAGCGTGGTGACGTCGTTCATGCGCGCGAAGAGCGAGCGGCGATAGCGCCGCAGATCGCGCGAGAAGATCGAGCACCAGACGTCCGCGCGCAACTGCGCCGCGCACATCGACGTGCCGACCAGGTATTCGAAGACGTTCAGAAACGCGCGCCGCACCTGGTAGAAGCAGGCGAAGAGGTGAGGGAGCTCGCGTGTGTCCGTGAGGAGATGACGCGCATCGGCGGCGAAGTCGTCGTAGAAGCCGACGCGCTCGCGGCCTTTGCCGTCTGCGAGGTCGAGGAAGCGCTCCGACCACCGGTCGTAGAGCACGTACGTCGCGAGGTCTTCGTAATGGGGACCGCGCGGACTCTTCTTCACGAGGTGCTCCGCCCGCGCGCCGATCGCCGCGATGTTCGGCCGCGACTGGTGCCGGAGATCGCGGCTCCAGACGCTCGTATCGGCGACGAAGTCATCGCCAAGGATCGCGTGCTCGGTCTCGATGCGCTGCGGAAGAAACGGGTTCTGGTAGACGAGCGATCCGATTGCGGCCGCGATGTCTTGCATACAAAAATTGTACACCGCTGTACATGCACTGTACGGCAGCTGGCAACAGCCAGCCAGTAACCCCTTGAAAACACGTACCGCGATCGCTGGCAGCGCACCTGCGAAAGGGACGATCCGTGACTCGTCATCCCGAGCGTAGTCGAGGGACCTGGGCGTGCCGGGGGGCGCGCAACATCAACCCACCCTCCCACCACCCTCGACTACGCTCCGATGACGGCGAAAGGAGCCTCCCATGCGCCGCTTCATCGTTCTCGCACTCGTCCTGCTCTCCGGCTGCACGTTCTTCGAAGGACCGCAGCACCGCCGCTACCGCAGCTCACTCGTCGAATACCTCTACCCCGGGGAGATCCACGCGCAGGAGACTCGTCCCGCGCAGTTGCAACTGCCGCTGAAGATCGGCATCGCGTTCGTTCCCGCCGAGCCGCAGCCGCTCGATCCACAACAGGAAGAGCGCCTGCTCGAGATCGTCCGCAAATCGTTCGCATCGCGCGACTGGGTCGGCGAGATCCAGCTCATTCCATCGAGCTACCTGCACCCGCGCGGCGGCTTCGACGATCTCGAGCAGGTCGCGCGACTGATGAACGTCGACGTCGTCGCACTCGTCTCCGTCGATCAGATTCAGTACAACGATCCGACACTCCTCTCCATCTTGTACGTCTCCGTCGTCGGCCAGTACGTGCTGCCCGGCGATCGCAACGACACGCGCACGCTGATCGACGTCGCGGCGGTCGACGTGCAGAGTCACGCGTTCCTGCTTCGCGCGCCGGGCTCGAGCCGCATCAGCGGCATGGCGGCGCCGGTCGATGTCGAGCGAAGGCTCCGCCATAAATCGGATGAAGGTCTTCGCCTCGCCATGCTCGATCTGACGAAGAACCTCGACACCGCGGTCGTGTCGTTGAAGACGAGCGTGGCCGAGGGGCGGCGGCGGGACATCGACATCATCTCGCGGAAGGGCGTGTCGTTCCGCGCGGGCGGCGCGATGGATCCGGTCAGCCTCGTGCTGATGCTGATCGTCATCGCCGCGGCGTTCGTCCCGATGCGGAGGGCGCGATGAACCGGATTCCATGGTTGACGGTGACGATGGCGTCGCTCTCGGCACTCCTCGCCGGCGCGTCGCTGGGAGGTTACGCGCAATACGACCGCGCCGCGTTGCTCCGCGGCGAGGTCTGGCGCCTCGTCACCGGCCATTTTGCACACTGGTCCTTCGCCCATCTCGCCTGGGACGTCCTCGCGTTCCTCATCCTCGGCGCGTTGTGCGAGCGGCGCCGCTGGTTGTTTGCGAGCGTGATCCTCGGCACCGCCCTCATCGTGTCGATGTTCCTGTTCTTCTGTTGTCCCGAAGTCGCGATGTATCGCGGCCTGTCATCGATCGACAGCGCGCTCTGGATGTGGGGCGTCTTCATCATCGGCGAGCGGCATGTCTCGCTCGCGCTGACGATGCTCGCGCTCTTCATCGCGAAGGTGATGGTCGAGTCGTTCGGCGTCGCGCTCTTCGCCGACGGCTTCACGATCCTGCCCGTCCTTCATCTCCTCGGCGCGCTCGCCGGTTTCTGCGGATCGATCGCGGAGCATAAGATCGCGCACTTCAGCGATGCCACGCTTCACAGTGACGGACAGCGAGATCGTGTTCGACGACGGCGGGATGAATCTGCTGTCGTCGGAGGCGCTGTATGAGCTCCGTTCCGCGGTTTCGCAGTTGCGCGGTGACGTGGTGGTCTTCCGATCGGGCCGCTCGCACATCTTCGCCGCCGGCGCCGACATGGCGGAGATGTCGCGCTTCACGCCGTGGCAGGCCTACGAATTCGCGCGCCTCGGGCAGGAGGTGTTCGCGATGATCGAGAACCTTCCGTGCATCACCGTGGCGATGATCGACGGCGACTGCTTCGGCGGCGCGCTCGATCTGATTCTCTCGTTCGATCTCCGTTACGCGACGCCGCGCTCGCGCTTCTCGCATCCCGGCGCGAAGCTCGGCATCGTGACCGGTTTCGGCGGCACGTCGCGCTGGCGCAAGGTGCTGTCGCGTCCCGCCGCGCATCAGCTCTTCCTCGCGAATCGCGTGCTCTCCGCGGAAGAAGCGCAATCGTTCGAATTGATCGACGGCATCGGCGATCCCGATCTCGATCGATTGCGATCGCTCGATCCGGCGACGACGCGAATGGTCAAGGAGTTGACCAATCGCGCGCCGCGACTCGCGCCGCGCGACCTCGTGCTGCTCGCCGAGCGGCTGGCAAAGATCGAGTCATGATCACCACAGGCGTCGTCCTTCTGATCGCCATCGCGATGATGGTCGTGGAGCGGCTGCGGCCCGGCCGCATCTTTCCGAGTCCGCGCACGTGGTGGATTCGCGCGGTTGCGCTGAATCTCGCGCAGATCGGCATCGTGTTTCTCGCCGGCGCGACTTGGGACCGCTGGTTTGTCCCGGTGCAGGCGCGATTCACCGGCACCGGCGGCGCGATCCTCGGCTATCTCGTCATCACCTTCATTTACTACTGGTGGCATCGCGCGCGGCATGAGAGCGACGTGCTGTGGCGCCGGCTGCATCAGGTGCATCACAGCGCGCAGAGGATCGAGATCATCACCAGCTTTTACAAGCATCCGATCGAGCAGCTCGTGAATGGGATTCTGTCGAGTGCGATCGTGTACGGCCTCATCGGACTCGACACACGCGCCGCGGCGATCGCGGTGATGCTGACCGGCGTCGTGGAGCTCTTCTACCACTGGAACATCCGCACGCCGTACTGGCTCGGCTTCATCGTGCAGCGGCCGGAGAGCCATCTCGTGCATCACCAGGAAGGGCTGCACACGTACAACTTCAGCGACCTCCCGCTGTGGGACATGCTCTTCGGCACGTTCCGCAATCCGCGCGCGTGGAACGGCCGCTGCGGATTTGCGAACAACCGCGAAGAGCATTTCTTCGAGCTGCTCGGCGGACGATGACCGGCGAGCAGATGTCCACCCTTCCTTTTGATACTCTTCGCCCCCTGAGCAATGGAACCTCTCGACTCTCACCTCGACGTCAACTCCTCTGATTTCAAGCAGAACCGCGAGCGCATCGCGTCGCTGGTCGAGGAGCTCGAGCATCGGCTGGCCGCAGCGCGGCAGGGGGGTGGGCCGAAGTACCTGGCGCGGCATAAGGAGCAGGGGAAGGTGCCGCCGCGCGAGCGGATTGCGGCGCTCCTCGATCCGGACACGCCGTTCCTCGAGCTCTCGCCGCTTGCCGCGAACGGGATGTACGACGACGACGCGCCGGCCGCGGGGATCATCACCGGCATCGGACGCGTGCAGGGGCGCGAGTGCCTGATCATCGCCAACGACGCGACGGTCAAGGGCGGCACGTACTTTCCGATCACCGTCAAAAAACATTTGCGCGCGCAGGAGATCGCGCAGCAGAACCATCTCCCGTGCATCTATCTCGTCGACTCCGGCGGCGCGTTCCTTCCGCTGCAGGCCGATGTCTTTCCCGATCGCGAGCACTTCGGCCGCATCTTCTACAACCAGGCGGTGATGTCGGCGATAGAGATCCCGCAGATCTCCGCGGTGATGGGCTCGTGCACCGCGGGCGGCGCGTACGTCCCCGCGATGTCCGACGAAGCCGTCATCGTCAAAGGCACCGGCACCATCTTCCTCGGTGGACCTCCGCTGGTGAAAGCAGCGACCGGCGAAGAAGTGACGGCCGAGGAGTTGGGCGGTGCGGATGTGCACACGCGCATCAGCGGCGTCGCGGATCACTTCGCCGAAGACGACTTCGACGCCATCGCCATCGTGCGCAACATCGTCGAGAACCTGCGGCTCGACAAGCACGAGCCCGAGACACGCGTCGCATCCGAAGATCCGCTTTACGATCCGAAGGAGTTGTACGGCGTCATCCCGCGCGATCTGCGCAAGCCGTACGACGTGCGTGAAGTCATCGCGCGCGTGGTCGACGGCTCGAAGTTCCACGAATTCAAGGAGCGGTACGCGACGACGATCGTCACCGGATTCGCGCACATCTTCGGCTACAAAGCCGGCATCCTCGCGAACAACGGCGTGCTCTTCTCCGAGTCCGCGTTGAAGGCGACGCACTTCATCGAGTTGTGCAATCAGCGGCGGATTCCGCTCATCTTTCTGCAGAACATCACCGGCTTCATGGTCGGCAAGCAGTACGAGCGCGGCGGCATCGCGAAAGACGGCGCGAAGATGGTGCACGCCGTCGCGAACGCAACCGTGCCGAAGCTCACCGTGATCATCGGCGGTTCGTTCGGCGCCGGAAATTACGGTATGTGCGGCCGCGCGTATTCGCCGCGCTTTTTGTGGATGTGGCCGAATGCGCGCATCAGCGTGATGGGCGGCGAGCAGGCGGCCGGCGTGCTGACCACGGTCAAGCGCGATCAGCTCGCGCGTGCGGGCAAGGAGCTGAGCACCGAGGAGGAGCGGTCGATCGCCGATCCGGTGCTGGCGAAGTATGAGACGGAGGGAAGTCCGTATTACTCGACGGCACGCCTGTGGGACGACGGCGTAATCGATCCCGCCGACACGCGCACGTACCTCGGCCTCGGACTCTCGATCGCATACAACGCGCCGATCGCTGCGCCGCGGTTTGGAGTGTTCCGCATGTAGGTTGCTGAGTTGCTCGGTTGCTGGGTTTCTGAGCCGCCCAGTACCCTGGCAACCCAGCAACTCAGCAAACCATGGCGATCACCTGGTTTCTCTTCGACCTCGGCAACACCGTGATCAAGCTCGCGTACGAGCGGGTGCTGACGAACATCTGCCGCAGCTCATCGGTCACGCGCGACGAGCTGGTGAGGATCCTCGAGGAGCCGGGTGGCTATCGCGACATGGAGCGCGGCGCGATCTCGTTCTGGGATTTCTACGAATTCCTCTGCGCGCACGCCGGCTATCGCGATTCGATCCGCGAATTCCACAGCATCTGGGCCGATTTCTTCGACGGGACAATGCCCGGAATCGAGGGCGTGCTCGAACGCGTGCGCGAGCGATACAAAGTCGCGTTCCTGTCGAACTCGAATGAGGTACACGCCGAGGTCATCCCGCGCCAGTTCGCGGGACTGTTCCACAAGGGCGACCTCTTCATCTTTTCGCACCGATTCCGCACGGCGAAGCCCGATCCGGAGATGTTCAATCGCGCACTCGAAGCCGTGAACGCGCAGGCGCAGGAAGTGGCGTTCATCGATGATCTGATGGAGAACGTGAACGCCGCACGGAACCTCGGGATTCACGCGTTTCAGTACACCGATTCGCTGACGCTGGTCAGCGATCTGGAGCGCGAAGGGCTGCTCTGACGAAGTCCCACATCCGGGCGTGCGAGGCGAACTCGATGACCTCCGGGCGCGGCACGTGATTCGGTGAGGGGCATTGCGTTCGAACGCCGAATGGCCATGATGCGCATCCGTTCCGATTCGAGCGAATGGATGAACGTGCGCCTCTGCAGCGCGGCCTGGATGTTCACGCCGCTGCCGAGGATCGGGACAGCCGTGCGGCCGAACGGCGCGCGATCGATGGTGTACGACAAGCTCTCAGCTTGTCGGGACAAGCTGGAGAGCTTGTCCTACACCACCAGCGCGTTCGAGCGTGGCCGAAGCGCGATCGCCTAAGCGTCATCCCGAGCGTAGTCGAGGGACCTGGGTGGGCGGGCCGGCGCGCCACACACCCACCCGGGTCCCTCGACTACGCTCGGGATGACGGTATCCGTCCGCGCGTCCGGCATCCCGGAAGATTAACGCACCGGCTTCGTCATTCCATCCTGGCCGTACCACTGGCGATGGAACTCGAGCAGCGCGTCGCGATCCGACGTTCCGGGCTCCGGCGCGTGCGCGTGATCCTCGGGGTGGAACAGCCGCGGGAACGAATAGAGCACGAACTCGAAATTGCGTTTGGCGTACTCGTCGCCGAGGCGGCGGAAGCCGTTGCCGTCGATGGAGAACTTCGTCGTGCCGCGATACGACAGCTCCACGCGCGAGTAGCGGCGCGTCCGCATCTTCTGCGCGAATTCGAGGAACGCGGTGTGGACGTCGATCGGCGTCTGGCGCAGGCTCAGCTTCTCCAGGTCATACACGACCACGCCCGGCACGACCCAGTACTCGTAATGCGCCGACACCTTCATCCCGGCGAATGCGGAATTGCGATGCAGGACGTCGTTCACCGGCTCCTGCAGCAGGAAGACATTCGCGAAATAGCCGACGAGCGCGGCGAGCAGCGGCGTGCCGACGAACACGAGCTTCTTGTTGCGCATCGCTGGCAGCGAGATCGCGACGCGCTCGAATTTCAGCTGACGTTTCAGAAAGGTCGCAAAACGTCCGCGGCGCGTGCCGCGCGGAGCAGGCGGCTCGACCGGAATCGCGTAATAAAGAATGGATAGCAGCAGCCCCATGCCGATCGAAACGAGTCCGACCGGACGGAAGACGACGAGCGCCGCGAGTCCGAACAGATACGCGACCCAGCTCGCGTAATTGACGCGCGAACGTGTGCGCTGTGCCCGGTCGCGGTAGTACTCCTCGTTGACGATCTCCGAGCAGTGCATGCAGCGAATCGCGCTCGACGGGATCTCGCCGGCGCAGAACGGACACGCGACATTTTCATGATCGCGATCCGAGGCACGCCGTTTCTGATGCGCGAAATCTTCAGCGCGGCGGCGCTGGGGCTGAACGGAGAGGAGGAGGAGTCCGCAGCTTTCGCATGCGGCCGAGCCTGGTTGCGACTCTGTGTGACATTCGGGGCAGCGCATGCACTCCGTAAGAGTGCAAACGCGCCGCCTACTTTCCGAAGCGTCTCTCGATGTTGAACCCGAGGTGCAGATCGCCGCGATCGAGGCCTGCGCCCTGGTACGTCGAGGTCACGTATTGATCGACATGCGTCGCGTTGCTGTTCGTCACCAGGACCTCGAAGTAGTGGCCGCCGATCGCGCGCTTGAGCCCGACGGCCCAGCCGAAGTCGGCGTGAATGTTGTCGGGAAGATCATGATTCTTCGGGATCAATTCGCCGACGATGCTGAGCGCGGGACGGATCATCACCGCGGCACCGAGCGGCGCATTGAACGCGTGCTTGAAGAGCGCCTGTGATGTCGTCCCGTTCGTCACCCGGCCCGCATCCGTCGCATACGTCGGCATGATGAAGACCTCGGCGCGGCGTCCGAACTGATGCGAGAGGACGACCTGCCCGAAGATCGACGAGCGATCCTTCAGATTCTGCTCGGTGCGCCAGTCGCCGCCGACGCGAATCGCGGCGCTGAACGGCACCGCCTTCGCCTGCTGAATCACGACGTACTTCAGCGCGAGCTCGACATCATCGAGCGCGTTGCTGCGCAGTAGCGAGAACTGCATGTCGCGGCGCGGCGCGTACGAGAAGCCGATGCCGACGTCGGCGTTGCTGTCCAAACCGAAGAGGTTGTGCGCCCGATCGCTCCCGTTCCCCTGATCGATCGAGCCATTGAACCGATGCGTGAATTTGATCTCCCACGTCCCCTCGGACGGAATGTGCGAGGTCGGCAACGTGAGGAGGTTGTCGCCGAGCGGGATGGGATTCGTGGGCGTGTATTTGTCCTGCGCAAGGCAGAAGGCAGAGGGCAGAAGGCAGAGGTAGAGAACGAACAGGCTCTTAGTCAGACTTCTGCCTTCTGCCTTCTGCCTTCTGCTTTTAATCATTCGGTGCTCCACGGCGGATCCAGTCGCGGACGAGTTTGATTTGCACATCATTAAGGTAGGGGCCGCCCTGCGGCATGCGATCTCCGCTGATGCCGGCGCCGGTGATCTTGCGATAGAGGTACGAGCTCGACGGATCGCCGGGCATCACGCGCTGCACGGAGCTGATCTCCGTGCTCGGCGCGTTCACGATCTGCGCGTACGCGCGTCCCGGCGCGAGGACGAGCTGCTGTTGCTGACCGAGCGTGTCATGACAGCCGAGCTGCGCGCAGGTCGGCGTGAAGATCTCGTTTTGAACGCGGGTGAAGGTCGCAGTCGGATCGACCGGCTCACCCCCCGGGCCACCCGGCTCGGTCGGCAGCTCCTTCAACTTTCCACACGCAGCGAATGCGATACAGCAGAAGAGGACGATGAGCTTCCGCATCGGAAGCGCAGGGTAACACAGCGATTGAGTTGTGAAAGTCGATGTTTGCAGAGGCGCTACATCAGATGAGCGAGGTCATCTGCGGCGCCGCGATTTCGAGCTGTGCGATGGCTTCGCGATCATCGGACATCATCGTGAAATCGTCGAACTCGAAGCCTGGCGCGACGAAGCAGGCGACGAGCGCGAAGTCGTCGACCGGCTCCGCCGCCTGCCATTCACCGGCATTGACGACGACGAAATGTTCGAGCTTCTGCGAGCTCGTCGTGCGGCCGTCGAACGTGTGCAGCATTACCCCGCCGCCTTCGAGGTGCACCCAGATCTCGTCTGATGTGACGCGGTGCCAGCGGCTGCATTGTCCGCGCGGCAGAAGGAAGTAGATCGCGGTGACCGCGCTGCGATTGCCGTTCACGACGCGCGGCGATTTGAACATCTGCCGGTAAAACCCGCCCTCGGGATGCGGCTCGAGCCGCAATGATTCGATCAGTTGCCGCGCACGCGGATGCATGCCGTCATCGTACGACCGCGCGCGTTCGCGGACGCACCAGCGTGCGCGTCTGAATCCGTCCCGCGTAATTCCCCCCGGCGGTGGCGTGCTTGTACGCGAGGATCGTGTTGCCGTTGATCGCGATCGCGTCGAATCAACGGCTGTTCCGCGGCGAGCACGCGCGGGGATATCGCCAGCGCGAGTGCGAGAAGGAAGCTCATGCGCGTTGATACGCGCGCGCTCGGCTTGCGTCGCTTCCTCTCCTGCATCGATCAGTCTTCTAACCGAGACGGTGATTTCAGGGACTGCGAGGGTGACCTCGTGGAGCGCGGGCGTCCCGCCCGCAGTGATCGGGCGTCCCGCCCGGTCACGATTGGTCGCCGGCCGGGACGGCCGCCGGCTGCGGGCAAGGATGCCCGCGCTCCTAGTGCGGTCCGGGACGGACGCGCATCCGCGACGTGATCGTGCGCGTGAAGATGCGCGCGGAGTTTGTCGCGTCGGGATCGATGTGCTGATAGGCGACGAATGCCGCGCCGTTCGCGTACACCGCATCGCTGCTCGTCTGCGCGCCGAAAGAGAAGGGGAAGATCGGATGCTCCACGCCGCGCGGACCGACGGACGCCATCTGGATGAAATGACTGATGTCCCAGGTGACGACGAATTCGTCGCCGTCCCATGCGAGGCTCGGCCGCGATTTCTCGTCCGCAACGCCGAGGATGAACGATTCGCCCGATGGCGTACCGTCGCGATCGAGATACCGGCCGTACATCAGCGAGCCGTCCTGATACGCGAGGAGCCAGCGCTCGCCATTGCCGGCGATCGACACGAAATACGGCGAGCTCGCCAGCGGAATGGTGATCTCGTTCGAGCCGGGCATCGTGAGCGCGGGAAAGTCGAAGCTTTCGAGGCTCCGTTGCTTGCGTGCGTTGCCCTCGGCGTCAACTCGTGGAACGTCGTCGGTGCCGGCGGTTGCGCCTGTTCGGTCGCGACGAAGCCGCCGTCGTTCGTGCGCGTGATGCTGGCGACGTTCTTCGCAGCGTACGTTTTTCGCGGAGTGAGCGCGCCGGCCGGTTGCACATCGAACACGTGCACCGTTCCGGCTGCGCCGTATGCGACGAGAGCTTCCGAGGTGGCGAGCGTCACGTTCGCGTCGTTGAGTGTTGCGATCTGGGCCGGGAATCCGACCGCACCGTTTTCAGCCACGCGCTGCGCGATGATCGTTGCGGAGTTGTTTGTCGCATCGAGCTGCGTCCAGATCGCAACCATCGCATTGCCGCTGCGCACGAGCCGGCAATTCGTCGCGGAACGATCGAGGGCGAATCTGTTCGTCACGCGAAGGTCATCGTCGATTGCGCGCAGCGTGAGCGCTCCGCCGTCGACCGACAGCATCAACGTCCCGCCGTCCGGCCTGGCAATCAGATCGAGCCCGTCAGGCGCCGCTACGATCTGGCCCAGGTGGTGATCCAGCGTCGAAAGATAGAGCAAGCCTTCGCGGCTCCACGCGACGAGAAAACGATGACCGTCCCAGATGACGCGATAGACCTTCGCGTCGTCGCCGGCACCGATGACGATGCCGTTCGGATCGAGCGCGTCGCCGGTTTCGGAGAGCCGACCCTGAAACCTGAAACCTGAAACCTGAAGAAAGGCGCGCAAGTTGTGCTTTTTCAGGTTTCAGGTTTCAGATTTCAGGTTTATTTTTGCCCCCATGTTTCTCACTGACGGTTCTCCCAAATCCAAACTCACTCTGATTCTCGCGCACGGCGCGGGGGGCGCGATGGATACGCCGTGGATGACGAAGATGGCGCGCGCGATCGCGGCGCATGACATCCGCGTGCTGCGCTTCGAGTTCCCGTACATGGCCGCGCGCCGCGAAGGGAAAAAATCGGGCGCGCCTGATCGCGAGCCGGTGCTGCTCGATGCATGGCGGAGCGTCGTCGGCGAGACCGGCAACGATGTCTTCGTCGGCGGCAAATCGATGGGCGGCCGCATGGCTTCGATGGTCGCCGACGAGCTCGAAGTCGCCGGCCTGGTCTGCCTCGGATACCCCTTCCATCCGCCCGGCGCTCCGGAAAAATTGCGGACGAAGCATCTCGAGAAGCTGAAGACGCGCACGCTGATCGTGCAGGGCGAGCGCGATCCGTTCGGCACGCGCGACGACGTCGCGCAGTACAAGCTGTCGAAATCAATCCGCATCGAATGGCTCGAAGACGGCGATCACTCGTTCAAGCCGCGCAAGTCGTCCGGCTTCAGCGAGGCCGCGCATCTGCAACGCGCCGCCGACGCCGTCGCCGAATTCATTCGGACAGCGTCGCCGTCGGTGGTGGTGGTGTAGGACAAGCTCTCAGCTTGTCCGGGACAAGCTAAGAGCTTGTCCTACACCCAAGAAAGCAGAAGGCAGAAAGCAGAAGGCAGAAAGCAGAAAGCGGGCAGCACACAGCAGACACCCGACAGTAGGAGCGCGAGGAGAACACATGCACCGATACCTGATCCTGATTCTTGCTTTGACTCCGGTCGCGTTCGCGCAGCGCCTGCCGGCGAACGTCGTTCCCGAGCACTACACCATCCGCGTAGAGCCCGATCTCGAGCACGACTCGTTCCGCGGCGAGGAGACGATCCGGGTGAAGCTGCGGGAGCGCGTGCAGTCGATCACCATGAACGCCGTCACGCTCGAGCTGCATGACGTGCGGGTGAACGATGTCGCCGCAACGGTCACCCCGATTCCGAACGACGAGCAGGTGCGGCTCGAGCTCGCATCGCCGATCGACCCCGGCACCGCGACGATTCACATCGCATTCGACGGCACGCTCAAGCAGCAGTTGCGCGGCTTCTATCTCAGCACGTCACCGCGCCGGAAGTACGCGGTCACGCAATTCGAGGCGACCGATGCACGCCGCGCGTTCCCATGCTTCGACGAGCCGGCGATGAAGGCGACGTTCGACATCACCATCGTCGCGCCGAAGGGCGACAACGCGATCTCGAACATGCCGGTGCTCACCGATCGCGAGCTGCCCGACGGCCGCCACGAATTCAACTTCGCCACGACGCCGCGCATCTCGACGTATCTCGTCGCCATGCTCGCCGGCGATTTCCAGTGCACGAGCGGCTCCGCCGACAACGTACCGATCCGCGTCTGCTCGACGCCCGAGAACGCGGCGCTGACGCAGTGGGCGGTGAAGTCGGCGGAGGACGAGATCCGCTATTACGATTCGTACTACCGCATCCATTTCCCGTTCGCGAAGCTCGACAACATCGGCATTCCCGATTTCCAGGCGGGCGCGATGGAGAACGCGGGCGCGATCGTCTATCGCGAGACATCGCTGCTCGCGAATCCGACGGCGTCGGCCGCGCGCCGGCAGCGCATCGCGAACACCGTCGGACATGAGATCGCGCATCAGTGGTTCGGCGACCTCGTCACGATGAAGTGGTGGAACGACATCTGGCTGAACGAAGGGTTCGCCACGTTCATGACGCCGAAAGCGGTGGCGGCGGCGCATCCGGAGTGGGACACGCCGGCGGCGACGGCGCGCGCCACGCGTATATCGGTCGCGACGGATGCGCAGCGCGCGACGCGCGCCATCCGCACCGATGCGAATCGCCCTGAGGAGATCAATCAGCTGTTCGATGGGATCGCGTACGGGAAGACGGCGGCGGTGCTGCGCATGATCGAGCACTGGGTCGGCGACGAGACGTTCCGCGACGGCATCGGTGCGTATCTGAAGAAGTACTCGTGGAGCAACGCGAGCGGCGAGGATTTCTGGAACACGATGACCGAGTCGGCGAAGCGGCCGGTCGATCGCGTGATGACGTCGTTCGCGATGCAGCCCGGCGTGCCGGTGCTCACCGCGAAGCAGTCGTGCGCGAACGGCGAGCGGATCGTCGACGTGACGCAGCGGCGGTTCATTGTTGCGGATGGAGCGCAGGCGGGCGTCTCGCGCGACGAGAAAAAGAACAGCGACCGGGCGGGACGCCCGATCGCTGCGGGCGAGGACGCCCGCGCTCCACAGAAATGGGAAATTCCGGTGTGCGCGCGCGGGACGGGCGAAAAATCCGAACAGTGTGTCGTCGTCAGCAATCCGTCGCAGCGGGTGACGTTCCACGGATGTTCCGCGCCGTTGCTGCTCAATGCGAGCGGGCACGGGTTTTACGTCACGCAATACGCGGCGGACGATCTCGCTGCGCTGCGCGGGCATCTCGAGCAGCTGTCGGCGCCGGAGCGGGTCACGCTGCTCGATGACGACTGGATGCTCGTGCGCGCGCGGCGTCGCGACATCGCCGACGATCTGCCGCTGATCGATGCACTGCCGCGAAATGTATCGCGATACGAATTGCTGTCGGTCAGCCGCCGGATCGAGGACATCACGGACGATGTGATCGCCGACGCCGATCGCGCGGCATGGCGCAAGTGGGTGAGCGCGACGCTGCGCCGCTGGTATCCGGAAGGCGGCTGGACGCCGAAGAGCAACGAATCGGACGAGCAGCTCGAGCTGCGCGCCACGGTCCTCGAAACGCTCGGCTACGGCGCGGATGATCCGGAGGTGCTCGCAGGCGCGCGCGAGCTGACATCGAAGATGCTCGCCGATCCGCAATCCGTCGATGCAACCCTCGGCGATGCCGCGATTCATCTCGCGGCCGAGCACGGCGACGCGGCGCTGTTCGATCGCATGCTCGCCGCGTGGAAGAGCGCGAAGACGCCGGAGCAGCGCAGTCGCTGGTCCACCGCGCTGCTCGATTTCCGCGATCCCGCGCTCGTGCAGCGCGCGCTGGAATTCGCGACCGGCGATCAGGTGAAGTCGCAGGACACGCTGCGCTTTGTGCGCGGACTGTTCGACAACCCCGCCGCGCGCGCCGCGACGTGGCAGTGGATGCGGACGCACTGGGACCAGGTGTCGAAGTACCCGTACTGGGCCCTCGACGCCGCCGTCTCCGGCCTCGGCTCCACGTGCGATCCCGCGATGCAGAAGGAGATCAACGATTTCTTCGCGACGCACGAGGTGCGCGGCGCCGACCGAAGACTGCGCGCGGCGAAGGAGCGGATGGAGACATGCGTCGCGTTCCGGGACGCGGCAGGGCCGGCGCTGGCGAAATTTCTTGCCGGAAAGTGATAGCTGGGGAAAAATGGACATCTCCCATGAATGCCTGCGTCCGTGTGTCGCTCGTCTTCGCGCTGATCGTGTGCGGCCTCGGCGCCGCAGCCGAGGAGCCGGCGATCGTGAAGCCGGTCTTCGGGCTCACGTACACGCTCGGCGCGGTGCCGAACAGCGGCGGATGGGTGGCGGCGCGCATTCCGATCACGATCGAGAAAGACGCGAAGAAAATCATCGCCATCGAGCTGACGAACGTCACGACGACGACGCCCCCCGTGTCATCGTGGGCGCAATGCGTGCGCGCGGGTTTCAGTCAATTGCCCGGCACCGGCCTGGCGATTCTGATCACTTCGACCTGCGCGAAGCTCGCGCCGTCGGTCTACGAAGTCAACGTCGCCGTCACCTCTGAAAAGCAGGTACAGCGGCTCATTTTTCAGCTGACGCGGCCCGCGGGCGAGCTGCGTCCGCTGGCGACGCAAGTCGTCAATCGGACCGACTCGCTGTTCTCCACGGAGACCGCGCCGAAGGAGTTGATCGTCGTCGAGACGAGCGCGCGCACGCCGCTGACCGGCGTCTCCGCGTCACGCATCGAGAACCTTGCGATCGGCACCGATTCGATCGGCGGCGATGTGCACTTCGGCCCGGCGAACGCCGATGAACGCGGGGTCGCGCGGCTGCCGCTGACGCTCAGCGGACGTTTTCCGAAAGGCGTGGCGAAGACGACGGTCATGATTGGCGCGAACGAGCTCGCGACGCCGGTCTACGTGGCGTACGAGATCCACACCCGCTTCCATTCGTGGCTCCTCTTCCTCGCGATCTTCATCGGTCTCGCCCTCGGATACGCGACGCGCACGCTGCTCGTGCGATTCGTCGAAAGCCGGACCGCGTACATCACAGCGCTCGACCTGCGCGAGAAAATCGGGACGGAGAAGACGTCGCATCCCGATGCTGCGTTCGCCGCCGCGGTCGATCCGCTGCTCGTTCAGCTGAACGATGCGATCGCGAAACGGCCCGCGGATTTACCTGCTGTCGTGAAAGACATCGGCGACAAATTCACGGCCGCATCCAGTGCGTTGCAGGAGAGGATCAAGACCGCGCGTCAGGCGTTCGAGACCTCGGCGAGCCTGCCGTCGCCCGACGGTTTCCCTCCCGCGATAGCAGAGGTGTTGAAGAAAGCGCAGCAGGCGATCGACGACGCGCGCGCGCTCGTCGACAGCAATCCGGCCGAGGCGCAGAAAGCACTCGCGCAAGCGACGACGCAGCTGCAACGCGACCTCGATGACAGCGCCGGCACGTGGCGCGCGAACGTGCTGGCTGCGCTCGACAACGCGATCCAGAATCCGCTGCCGGCGAAGTTTGACGAGCCGTTCAAGCCGGCGATCAGCGCGCTGAAAACCGCGCTGGATCAGCTGCCGCTCGGACAATCGAAAGACGCGGCAACGGTCCTCAGCGCGATTTACAAAGTGCAGTTCGATCTGCGCCACAACCTGGTGGAACGCGTGCTCGTGCCGATCGAGGACTACGCGCAATCAGTGATCAAGGTGTTGAAGAACAAAGGCGAGCCGGTCGCGACGTCCGAGGGTGCGCTGCAGGCGTACATAACAGCGGAAGGGATCGCGCGTTTGGCGCAGCTCGATGCGCTGCTCGGCGCGCTCGCTGCGGACATCAAAGCCGCGGCGGACAAGAACGGCGTCAACGTCGCAGCCGATCTGGCGGCAGGGAGATATCTCGAAGCGGCGCGCACGGCGTTGAAGATGCCGCCAAATGCGGTGATCGGTGGTGCACACGAGGTGTTCCCGGCATCGCTCAAGACGATAGGGGAGGCGCTCATCGCTCCGCCACTCCAATTGATGCAAAAGACTTTTCCGCATCTGAGCTTCACGCTGCCGTCGATGGAAACGATGGCGCGAGCGCGATCGCTGTGGGAGATCGGGGCGGCGAAATTCGCGAGCTTCGTCATGTCGGCGATCGGCATCGCATTCGCCGGCCTGCTCGTGCTGCTTCCCACGTTCGACGGCACCTGGCGCGGCCTGCTCACGGCGCTCTTCTGGGGTTACGCGGGCGACATCAGCGTCGATGCGCTGACCGCGGCCGCGAAGAAATATCGGACGTGAGCGCTACTCGAGCGGCGTGATTCCCTGCGCGCGCAGGTCGCTCAGCGCGAGACGGCGGAAGTACTCCGGATTGCCCTGCGCGCTCGCCTGCCAGTCGGCCGCTTTCTTCTCTCCCTCGGTGCACGCGTCGTCGAACTCCGACGTGGCGAGCATCGTCGTCTCGACGTACTTCCATTGATCGCTGCCGCCGTCCGCATCGCGCCAGGTTTCCCATGCGAGGAACGCGTGACCGGGGATCAGCACGATCGCCGGATTGAGCGAGATCGCTTCGAGCAGACTGGCCATCAGCAGCGTGCCGTCGATGCAGTTCGCGTTCTTTTCCTTCAGCGTTTCGGCCGGCCGGCGCACGCGCTGATTCGCTGTGCCGCTCTCGCGCGTGAACTCGATCACCGACTGCACGTAGCGGATGCCGAGCTGCTTCAGCGCATCGAACACCGCCTTCACCTGCGGCTGCACTTTGACTTCCCCGACCTGATAACCGACCAACTGCTTCTTCGGATGCGCGTCGGTCGCATTGCGCACGAACTCCATCACCGCGGGCGCGTTCGGCGTGACGAATGCACCGAGGTACGTCGTCAGATCGCGCCATTGTCCGGTCGACGGATCGAGCACCGACAGGGGAGCGGTCGTGCGCGGCACGAGCCATACCGGCATCGTCCTGTGCAGCTCCGACTTCGCATCGAGATCGCGCACCTCGACATTCACCGTCGCGCGCGTCAGCTCGTTGACCGACTCGATCTGGCGCGGAAAAAATGTCGGCAGCTGTCTGCTCGTCTTCGTCTGTCCGTTCACGAGCTCGAATGTCTCGATCGCTTTCGCGGAGTAGCCTTCGACGTACGAGATCACCTCGATCCGTTTCGTGTCCGGTTTACGGTTGGTGACCGCGACCTCGACGAGCGGATGCGTCTGCGAATCGAAGAGGTGCACGAGCGCCGTCGGCACGTATTCGAGACGCAGCTCGGCCTTCGCCTCGAGTCCGGTCGTGGCGGCGCCGAGGAGCTTCATGCCGGCGAGCGAGACGTCGGCGGCGACACTCTGTTTCTCCCCCTTCCCGCGCTCGTCACTCAGCCCGGTCAGCAGCGCCTCGGCTTTGATCAGCTCATCGATGCGCGCGCTGGCGCCCTGCTCGAAGACGGCGCGGCGCAACGCCATCACCGCGAGCCGCGCGTCGTACTGCTTCCGCTTGATGTCCTTCAGATCGACGGCCATCAGTGCACCACGCGGTAGACGATGTCGGGTGGTCCGTAGAGGGAGTAGAAGAGATACGACGGATCGGCCACATTCGCGACGAAGCCCTTCTTCGTCTTCAGCAGCGCATCACCGATGCCGAGCTGTTTCGCGGGATCGAGCAGATTGCCGTAGAACGCCGTGGCGAAATCGACGGAGGTCTTCTGCGTGATCGGCGCGAGCGTGCCGATGAAATTCAGCGCGCCTTTGATCATGAAGATCGCGCCGAAGCCGTGCAGCGCGCCGTTGCCGCCTGCCGCGGTCGAGCACGCGTTGCCGAAGACGAGCGAGCGCTGGAGCTTGAGCGTCGTCAGGTTCTCGGCCGTGATCCGGTAGTTGAAGTACAGCGGCGCGAGCGGATCGAGCGACCAGTAATACGGTGCGTTCTCGTTCTCGCGCAGTCCGCCGTGGCAGGTGACGTGGATGATGTCGGCGGCCGCGGCGTTGTTGAATTCATCGAGTGTGGCGAACTGGCCGTTGCCGTTCGGACAGCGCGTCTCCCAGCCGCCGCCGTTGTTGAAGGTGGCGAACGTTTTCTCCCAGTCGGGGATGATCGCCGCGTCGAGCGCGCCGTTGCCGAGGAGGTTGTAGACGGAGTGCACTTCGCGCTGCGTCGGACCGGGGATGCGCGCGGGCTGCGTCATGACCGGCAGGCGGACCATCGGCATCCGCAGGCCGAGAAATCCTTCGCCGTCGTGCAGGAGCTCCCACGGGATCCATTCCGCGCTCGGATGGAGATGGATCTTCAGCAGCGACGGCTCCTGCTTCGCGAGCATTACGGCGATCGCGTCGCGCACTTCGATCGGCATCAGCTCCAGGTACAGCGGCGCAAATTGGCTGGAGAAGCCGTGGGTCATCGCGTTGACCTGCTGGCCGAGCGCGACCTGCTGCATGGCGATGGTCAGCACCTGCTCGACCTTCTTGCGGAACTCCTTCGCGCTGAATGGGTCGCCCGCGGCCGGCGTGACGTTGCGCCAGATGCCGTCGGCGCTGAGCAGCATCTGCGGCCGCGCATCGGGCGTGCTTGGTGGCAGGACGATGATCTCGACCGGCATCAGACGATCACCTTTCCCGCAGCCAGCGGCGCGAGCTGAGCGAGACGGCGCAGATGCTCCGGTTGAATGATGTCGCTGCCGTAGTCGGTGGTGAAGCGGTCGGCGAGTGCGAGCGTAGCGCTGAGCGAGGCGGAGACGAGGAAGCGGTCCGGCTTCTCCTTCGCCATCTCGGTCTTGAGCGTGTCGATCTGTTGATGCAGGTAGTTTTTGAGTGGCTCGTCGATCCGGAAGTCGTTGCTCTGGTCCTGATGCGCGTTGAGGATGTCGTCGCGGATCAGGCTCACGACCTGAATCACCGCAGGCTTCACCTCCGGCAGCGACCACATCTTCTCTTCGAGCACGGACATCTGTTTTTTCTGATAGACGATCTGCTCCTGCACGTCGGGCGGACGCGAACCGGCGGCCGCGCTCTGCTCGAGTGTGTAGAGCACGTTTTGCGCGCGGCGGATCTCGCCCTGCAGGGTGTCGGCGAGCGGCTGGTCGGGCGATGCAGTGCCGGGTTGCGCGAGCCGCAGCAACCGGAGTGAAAGCTGCGCGAAGAAGATCGCCGGATTGCCGAATGAACCGGTGAGCTCGTGCCACTCCTGCGCCCACGATGTCACGACCTGCGGATCGTCGGGCGGCTTCGGCGCGACCCACCAGACTTCGCGGCTCGAGCCGTGCGAGAGCCAGCGGTTGATCGCGTCGTCGCCGAAGCTGAAGCCGACCATGATCAGATCGCCGCGCAGCTCGGATTTCACGAACTGCCGGCTGGATTGGAGTGCGCCGTCGACGGCTTCGGGAGTGAAGTGGATGACCTTCCGCGCCAGATCGCCGTGCAGTTTGACGATGTGAACCAGCTCGCTGCCGCCGCCGGTGCTGGTGGAGATCGGCGTGCCGCCGTCGAAGGTGGTGACGCGATAGTCGAAGGCGCGGAAGCCGACGGAGTCGAGCGCCTGCTCGAGCAGCGTGTCGTAGTTCGTGGTGATGATCAGCGGAAAGAATCGCTCGCGAATGAGCTGCGCGAGCTGCTGATAGAAGGAGGGGACGGGAATCGACGCGAAGATGCTCTGCAGCATCCGCGCGGCGTGCTCTTTTTTCATCGACGCGATGGCGTCGAGGAACGGTCCGACGAGGTCCTGCTCGCTGGTCGTGCCGCTGCCGCCGCTCGCGCTCTTCGCGAGACCGAACATCTGCATCGCGCGCGCGGCGAGCTGGGGAAGTTTCGGCACGCCGGCCGCTTCGCTGCAGCCGTCGCCGAGGAAGAGGACGTACGGCTCGGCGTCGGGCGAAGATGCATCGCTCTTCTGCGGCCGCCGCTCGTAGATGCGGTGCGCCAGATCATCGATACCGGAATTCGGGATCATCGCAGGCCCTCATGAAGGTGTGTCGGCAGGGCGGGGTTCCCCTACCCGGAGGCGAGTTGGCGCGGAAAGTAATCCTGCAGAACGCCGTCGCGATGGAGAAGAGCGGCAAGTCGATCGATGAGGTTTGGTCGGCCCCGTTCGACATCCGCATCCGTCGCGACTCGCCATACCCGACCAACCGAAAGCTATCCGCCGCTGCCGCGCTCCTGCTGAAGGCGGACGAGGAGAAGCGCCTGGCCGAAGCAGTCGCCAATGCCGACGCGGAGCGCCGCGCACGTCAGACCGCCGTGAGCTTCGGCCACGTCGTTGCCGCTTATCGTCGCTACCTCGCCGCGAACAAGAAGGACTACAGAGGCTCGGGCGCTCTCCTCGAAAAACATCGAATGGTTCATCGGTGCGCAACGCGACGTGGCCGCCGTCGATATCACGGTGTACCGCGAGCTGCTTGCCGAGGTCTCATTGGTGTCAGCGGAGACCCGGCGGCACTATGCGTCGACGCTGCTGGCGATCCTCAACCACGCGAAGGCAGAGCGCGTCATCCCGTCGCATCAGCTCGAGGGGGTGCGCGTTCCGCGCATCCCGCACGATGACGAGCCGCAGCCGTGGTCTCAACAAGAAGTAGTGGTGATCATGGTCCGGCCATGGCCGAATACGAACGCGAGCAGACGGCGTGGAACGCGCTCGTTGCGAAGGACAAGAAGCATCGCAGTCTGCGCTGTGCGTCAGCGGTGCCGATGCGCGGCTTTTGCCTCATCGCGTATCTCACCCTCATGCGGCCGAAGAACAACTTTGCGCTGACTTGGGAAGAGCTCACGTTCCACGGCGCCGGCGGCAAGAGCTGGTTCAACCTCGACCAGCACAAAAACATGAACAAGGGAATCAAGGCTCGCGGCGGCCTGACCGTTCAACTCGTCGATTACCTGCTCTCGATCCGACCGAAGAACGCGCGTGGACTCATCCATCCGAACCCCGCCACGAGCAAGGCGTACACCGACATTCGCAAGCAGTGGAAACGGCTCCTCTCGATCGCGGAGCGGATGCTCGGCTACAAGCTGACCGGCAAGCAATCGGAGTTCTTCAACTTCCGGCACTCCGGCGCGTCGCACATCGCGGCCCGTGCGCGCGACGTGAAGCACCTCATGGGCGTCGTGCGGATGGTGGGCGACACCTCGCTCACCACCGTCAATAAGCACTACTTCAACATTGACGATCAGATCCTGCAGGAGATCATCGAGGGTTGGAGCGTGCCGGAAGTTGACCTGTTCGACGACGCCTACAGGTCCGTGGAACATCGCTCGCCGCGTCGCTGATCTCGTACGCCGGCGCGCGCTTTTGATTGGGCTGCTCGGAGTCAGCGCGCGCGCCGGTAGTGCATGGCGACCGCGCCGCTGCGCAGCGGCTTTGCCGAGACCAGCTCGAGCCGTCGCGTGCTGGGCAGCCCACTCTGGTACAGGGTCGGACCGTGGCCGGCGATCCTGGGGTGGACGAGGAACTGGTACTCGTCGATCAGATCCAGCCGGTCCAGCTCGGTCGCGAGCGTGCCGCTACCGAGGAGCACGCCGGCCGGCGTCGCGTCCTTCAGCTTCTGCACGCCCGTGCGCAGGTCGCCGGCGATGTGGTGGCTGTTGGTCCACGGGAAGTCCT
>DATEZA010000113.1:0-19887 GCA_035255945.1 Thermoanaerobaculia bacterium | reverse complement strand
TGTTTGCGCTCGAGAAACAGCGCGAGCTTGATCGACGGAATCTCGTCGGCGCCGGCCGCCGGAGCGCGCCAGCTGGAGATCGGTTTTCCGCTCGCGATCCACACTTCCAAGGCTCGTTCGATCCGCTGCCGGTCGGCAGGGGCGATCCTTCTACCACTTTCCGGATCGACGCGCGACAGCCACCGGTGCAGACGCGCCTGTCCGCGCGGCGTCGCGGCGAGGCGATGCAGCCGCTCCCGGATCGCGGCATCGCGACCCGGCATCTCCGGCAGTCCGGAGAGCAGCGCCCGAAGATAGAAAAAGGTTCCGCCCACGAGAATCGGCGCGCGGCCGCGCCGCTCGACGTCCGTGCAAACCTCGCGCGCGATCCGCGCGTAATCGGCCGCGTTGAACTCCCGATCGGCGTCAGCGATGTCGAAAAGGTGATGCCGGACGATGCTCCTCGTCTCCAGCGACGGCTTCGCGCTACCGATGTCGAAGCCGCGATAGATCTGCACCGAGTCGTAGTTGACGATCTCGCCGCCGATCGATTGCGCGAGGCGGAGCGCGAAGTCCGATTTGCCGGCGCCGGTCGGGCCGGCGATGACGACGAGGGGCACTAACGCTTCCGGATCTTCGTGGCGTGCGTCCGCTCATCCTCGGCCGACAACACGGTCCGGAGGTGCTCGCGGCAGTAGATCGCTCCGTGCGCGATCGGCGTCCGGCAGACGGCGCAGCGGTTCTTCGCCACCACTTTCGCCCCCTTCTCGAACATCCGCACCACGGCGCCGATGATCGTTGCCGCAATGCCGACGATCAGCACTTTGCCGAGCATCGCCACCGGGATCATCTCGGCCAGCGGCTGGTCCTCGAAGCTCTCGTGCAGGACGTACGCAGCAAGGACGATGATCACCGTCCAGAGGCCCAGACGCAGGAGGGTGGAGGACATGCTGAGTGTCCATAACTCTAGCATGGAGATCGAGTTCGATCGTGTGGTCGCGATCGGTCCGCAGCACGCGAATTCGCCGCTCCTGCAGCGCGCGCAACACATCGGCGTGCGGATGTCCGAACAGGTTGTGACGGCCGCACGAGATCACCGCGAGCTGCGGATGGACGGAGTCGAGGAAGGCCGGAGTGGAGGAGCTGTGGCTGCCGTGATGGGCGACTTTCAGGATGTCCGCCCGCAGATTGCGCTCCAGCAGTTGCGATTCCGCTTCGCGCTCGATGTCGCCGGTCATGAGGATGCGCGTCCGCTCCAACTGCACGCGCAGCACGACGGACGCGTTGTTCTCCGATGAACGGCGGAACGTGTGCGCGATCGCGTGCGCCTCAATGCGAATCGCGCCGAAGTTCGCCGTGTCGCCATCGCGCACCAGGTGAATCGGCACGTCGTTCGGCAGAAGCCGTTGCGCGCAATCGCCGGCGAAACGGCGCGGCGAGAGCCAGAGCTGACCGACCTCGAGACGATCGAGCAGCACCGGCAGTCCGCCGCAGTGATCGGGATGCGCGTGCGTCAGAAAGACCGCGTCGAGATGCCGGATGCCGCGATCGGCGAGTTGCGGGAGGAGTCGCGTGTCGGACGGGCCGCCGTCGATCAGGATCGCGTGCTCGCCGTCTTTGATCGCGATCGAGTCGCCCTGGCCGACATCGAACGCGATCAGCTGCGGTGTTGACGGATACCGCTGCGCGATCGCGGCGATGGTCGGAATCGCGACCGCGATCGCCATCGGAATCGCGCGCTTCTTCACGAATGCGAGCACGACCAGTGCAGCGCCGAAGCCGACGATCATCGATACGAGCGGCGGCGCGGCGTAGATGCCGGAGACCTTCGCGCTGATGTCGTTGATCGCGCCGCATGCGGTGTTGAGCGCACCGAGGATCGTCATCAGTTGCGTGCACGGAACGATGCACGCGGCGATCGAAACGACGAGCATCGCGGAGACGAGCGGCGTGAGGAGCAGCGTGGCGATCGAGCCGCCGAGGGCGTATTGGTGGAAGTGGAAGAGCGTGAGCGGTGTGAGGGTGAGCTCGGCCGCGAGCGCGTAGGCGATCCAGCGGCGGCGCTTCGTCAGCGGTTGCGCGATGAAGATCAGGGCGCCGGCGCCGGCGTAGGTGAGCTGGAACGCGGCGTCGGTGAGGTCGCTCGGCGCGATCAGCAATCGCAGCAGCGCGGCGACGCACCAGAGATTCGGGAGCGACGTTGGACGCTTGAGCAATCGCGATAAAGCAAAGAGTCCGATGGCGATGCTGGCGCGCGAGACCGAGGCGGTCGGTCCGATGAACAGCGGCGCGAGAATCGAGAAGACGAGCAGTGCGATGTCCGAAGAGCGCCGCCGCCACATCGCGAGCAGCGCCGCCGCGAGCGCGATCTGCATGCCGGAGAAGACGAGCAGGTGATACGTGCCGCCGCGACGGAAACCGCCGCGCAATTCGGCGTCTAGCCGTTCGCCGCGTCCGAGTGCGAGCGCTTCGGCGAGCGCGACTTCGTCCGTGTCGCCGAGCCGTTCGAGCCGCATCGCCGCCGCGCGATTCCAGCGCTCCGGATCGAAGAGCGACAACGTGCCGGAGTAGCGCATCAATCGGGGCGACTTCACCGTCACCACGAGATCGCCGTAATCGTTTTCGTGCAGCAGTCCTTCGACATGAATCGTCGTGCGCAACGCGATCGGCGGCGGCGCGAAACGCGTGTAGAGAATCAGCTGGCGATCGATCGCGATGCCGTTCGCTTCGAAGCGGCGGACGCGCAGGATGTGCGTGGGCGGATGGGAGATCCAGTCGCGATCGAGCGGCGCGTCGATCGTCACGAACTGCTCTTTGTCGATGGAGGCGAGTGTTCGCGTTTCATTTGCGCGCACGCTCGCCTGGTGCGCCGCGAGTGCGATGCCGAGGGCCGCGAAGAGAAATGGAGTGCGGCGGCCATGCCGCCGCTGGTCGTCCACTGCGACGGCCACGCCGTCGCAACCGCGGCATGGCCGCGGTGTTCGAAAGGCAGCGGCGGCATGGCCGCCGCACTCCAGCAATGCGCACACGACCAGCGCTGCGACCGCCATCGGTGCGTTGACGAGCATCGCGCCGGATGCCAGGCCGGCGATCAGCGCGAGAAGTGGAAGTGCCGCGGGAACGTCATCCGGCACGCTCGAACGAAGAGAGCGTTTCGACGTGATGCGTGTTCGGGAAGAGGTCGAGGAGGTCGAGCGTGGAGAGGCGCCAACCCGACGCGAGAAGCCGGCTCGCGTCGCGGGCGAACGTTACCGGATCGCATGCAAGGAAGCAAATCCGTCGATACGTCTTTGCGGCAATGGCGTCGATGACGTTCCGCTTGGTTCCGGAGCGTGGCGGATCGAGGAAGACGAACTCGGCGCGCGGCATCCGCTCGATCCACGACTCGACCGGCGCGTGAATCAGCCGCACGTTTTTCGGTACGTTGCGCTTCGCGTACTCGTGCGAGATTCGCGAGCCCTCGACGGCCGTGATGCGCTCGCAAACGCGCGCGATCGGCACGCTGAAGAATCCGACGCCGGCGTACAAATCGATCGCCGTTTTCCCGATGGCGAGGTTCCCGACGAGCGTGAGCATCGTTTGCAGCAGGTGCCGATTCACCTGAAAAAACGTCTCGGTCGACACCGTATATCCCTCGATCCTCAACTCCCCCTCGGTGATCACGCGTCCATCGACTTCCCACATCTCGACAGGCATCGGATGCTCGCGCGTCTGCAGGCCGACGACCTCGCATTCGCGTGCGAGGGGCACGACCCGATGCGATTGCATCGCGTAGAAGCCGACGTTTTCTCCGTCGGTGTGCAGCCGCGATCGCAATCGATAATTCAGCGGCGACGGATGAATGGTGACGGGAGGCGGGTCGTAGATCTTCCCGATTCTTCGCAGCGATTCGAGCAGGATCCGCTTCTTCGCCTCGAGCTGCGCATCGAGCCGCAATGCCGTCCAGTCGCAACCGCCGCACTCCTCGGCAATCGGACACGGCGCCACCCGACGCAGCGGCGAAGGTTTCTCCAGCTCGATCAACTCCGCACGCGCGTAACCCTTCTTCGCCTCGAGGATGCGCACGCGTGCCACGTCGCCGGGAAAGATGTTGAACGCGAAGATCGGATAGCCGTCGATCTTCGCCAGTGCCGCGCCGCCTGCGACGAGCTCCGTCGGCTCGATCGTCAGCTCTTCGTCGATCTGCATGCGCGCGATTGTAGGTGGAGCGCGGCCGTCTCGTCCGCTCCGTTGAGCTACAGGGATGTGATAAAACGCCGCCCCTATGAAGGTTCACGAGTATCAGGCAAAAGAGATCCTCCGGCGGTACGGCGTGCCGACACCGCGCGGCATCGTTGTCGACAATCCTGAAGACGCTCGGCAGGCGGCGAAGGAGCTCGGCGGCCGCGTCGTCGTGAAGGCTCAGATCCACGCCGGCGGCCGCGGCAAAGGCGGTGGCGTCAAGCTGGCGAAGAGCGCGGACGAAGCGGCCGACCTGGCGAAGGCGATCATCGGCATGACGCTCGTCACGCACCAGACCGGCCCCGAAGGCCGTGTCGTCCGCAAGGTGCTGATCGAGGAAGCGCTCAACATCGACAAAGAGCTCTACCTCGGCATCACCCTCGACCGCCGCATCGGCATGCCGGTGGTGATGGCGTCGAAGCAGGGCGGCATGGAGATCGAGGAAGTCGCGGAGCGCGATCCGAAAGCGATTCACCGCGAGCCGATCGATTCCGTCCTCGGCGCGCAGCCGTTCCAAGCGCGCGCAGTCGCGAATGCGCTCGAGCTCACCGGCGAGGCGTACAAGAAATGCGTCGACTTCATGCAGAAGCTGATGCGCTGCTACATCGAGACCGATGCGTCGCTCGCGGAGATCAACCCGCTCCTGGTGACGAAGGAAGGCGACGTCCTCGCGCTCGATTGCAAGATGAACTTCGACGACAACGCGCTCTTCCGGCATAAGGATGTCGTCGAGATGCGCGACCTGCACGAAGAAGATCCGCTCGAAGTCGAGGCGTCGAGCTTCAACCTCAACTACATCAAGCTCGACGGCAACGTCGGCTGCATGGTCAACGGCGCGGGCCTGGCGATGGCGACGATGGACATCGTCAAGCTCGCAGGTGGCGAGCCGGCGAACTTCCTCGATGTCGGCGGCGGCGCGAGCGCGGAGCAGGTTAAGAACGCATTCCGCATCATCCTCAGCGATAAGAACGTGAAGGCGATTCTGATCAATATTTTCGGCGGCATCATGCGCGGCGATCGGATCGCGGAAGGCGTCGTGAGCGCCTCGCGCGAAGTCGGACTGCCGGTGCCGGTCGTCGTGCGCCTCGAAGGCACGAACGTCGATCTCGGCAAGCAGATCCTCAAGGACTCCGGCCTGCCGCTCATCACCGCAGACGGAATGTGGGACGCGGCGCAGAAGGTGGTCGAAGCCGCGAAGACGGCGAGACCATCCTGACACAGGCAAAGGGACAGAACGCATGACGTCATCCCGAGCGTAGTCGAGGGACCTGGGACGGGTGGCGGCACGATGATCGAGCCACCGCCCACCCAGGTCCCTCGACTACGCTCGGGATGACGAAGCGGAGAGAGATCAATCAAATGGCGATCTGGGCAGACAAGAACACCAAAGTCATCGTTCAGGGCATCACCGGACGTGAAGGAACCTTTCACGCGATTCAGTGCCGCGACTACGGCACGCAGGTCGTCGGCGGCGTGACGCCGGGCAAGGGCGGCACGACGCACGAAGGCTTTGCGGTCTTCAACGGCGTGCGCGAGGCGCGCGAAAAAGCGGGCGCGAATTGCTCGCTCATCTTCGTGCCGCCGCCGTTCGCGGCCGACGCGGTGATGGAAGCCGCGGACGCCGGGATGGAGCTGATCATCTGCATCACGGAAGGCATTCCGGTCAACGACATGGTCAAGGCGCACGACTACCTGAAGAAGTCGAACGCGCGCCACGCCGCGGCGGGCCAGTCGCCGTCGCGTCTCATCGGACCGAACTGCCCCGGCATCATCACGCCGGGCCAGGCGAAGATCGGCATCATGCCGGGACACATCCATCGTCCCGGTCCGATCGGCATCGTCTCGCGCTCCGGAACGCTGACGTACGAAGCAGTCGGTCAGACGCGTGACTTCGGCCAGTCGACCGCGGTCGGCATCGGTGGCGATCCGCTGCCGGGCACGAACTTCATCGATTGTTTGTCCGCGTTCCAGCAGGACGATGCCACCGAAGCGATCATCATGATCGGCGAGATCGGCGGGTCGGCCGAGGAGGAAGCGGCGGCGTTCGTGAAGGCGAATGTGACCAAGCCGGTCGTTGCGTTCATCGCCGGGCAGACCGCACCTCCGGGCCGCCGCATGGGCCACGCCGGCGCGATCATCAGCGGCGGCAAAGGCACGGCCGCCGAGAAGATGACGGCGCTCGAAGATGCCGGGATTCACGTCGTGAAGGCGCCGAGCGAGATGGGCGCGAAGGTAAAAGAGGTGTGGAAAAAGTGAGGCGCTTCCAGGGTGTCCTTCCGAGCCGCGAAGACGGTCGAGGGATGACACGTACATGACACCTCTCCACATCGACCTCGCCCTCCCGATCACCCGACTCGTTCTCATCGGCGGCGGCGAGTTCTCGTTCGGCGACACGCGCGAGATCGACGAACAGCTGATCGCGCAGCTGCCGCGCGACAACAAGCGCATCGCGTTTCTCCCCACCGCTTCCGGTTCCGCGGAGTACGCGACGCACCTCGGCAAGTACTTCAAAGAGATCGACGCCGAGGTCGAGACGATCAACGTGCCGGTGTACAGACCGCGCGACGGCCGCCGGCGCAAGAATCTCGACCTCATTCGCTTCGCGGGCCTGATCTACCTCGGCGGCGGCGTCACCAACAACCTGCTCGCGGCCGTGCGCGAGTCGGGTGCGGAGATGGCGATGCGTGATGCAGCAGCGGACGGCGTCACGATCGCCGCGATCGGCGCCGCGGCTTCCTGCTTCGGCACGAATGCGCGCGACATGCAGCACGGCGGCTCCGCCGTTCCCGCCTTCGGCTGGCTCGACGCAACCGTCATCGATACAGGCTTCGATCCGTCCGATGACACGATGCTCCGCCGCCTGATGTCGATCCCCGGCACGCGACTCGGCATCGGCATCTCTCCGAAAACCGCGCTCACGATCGGCAGCGACGGCAATGCGCGAATCATCGGCGACGGAAACATCGCTGCCTTTCGAAAATCGTAGACGCGATTGCGCGTGGTGCAACGCGCAGCGACTCACTGTTCCGGCCGAGGCGGCCTAGGCTCATCACTTGCAGCAAGGTGCCGCCGTGGAGACGGACACGATCGCCAACGGCGTCGACAACGCGGAGATGCTGCGATTCTTCAGCGTGCTGTCGCACGACCTCAAATCGCCGATCTTCGCCATCGACGGCTTCAGCGAGCTGCTCGTCGGCGATTACGAAGACAAGCTCGACGAGGAAGGGCAGGACTTCCTGCGCCGCATCCGCTCCAGCGCGCAGTACATGAAGCGCGTGCTCGATGACATGTCGCACATGGTGAAGCTGCTCGCGCGTCCGACGGCGAAGAAGCCGACGCCGCTGCGGGAGCTGCTCGAAGAGGCGATCCAGAAGCAGAGCTACGCGATCGAGGACGGCGGCGTGAACATCGTGATGCCGGACGATCTGCCGACCGTCGACGTCGATCCCGACAAGACTCGCGAAGCCCTCGGCGCGCTGATCTCGAACGCGCTCTTTTTCAACGACCGCCCGAAAGGCGAGCGGCAAATCACCATCGACTGGGATCGCGATGCGAACTGCCATCGCATCTGCGTCCGCGACAACGGCATCGGCATCGATCCCCGATACGTGTCGCAAATCTTCGAGCTCGGCGGCGCGAGCAAGCTGGAAAAGCCGCGCGGCGGCGGGCCGGGCTACGGGCTCTATCTCGCGAAGCGGCTGATCGAATCGAACGGCGGAGAGCTTACGGTCGATTCGACGCTCGGAGCGGGCAGCGTGTTCTGCCTGACGCTGCCGGTGTAGGGCGACCTCTCAGGTTGTCGCGGTGTAGGGCAACCTCTCAGGTTGCCAGTGTAGGGCAACCTCTCAGGTTGCCGGTGTAGGGCAACCTCTCAGGTTGCCGGTGTAAGGGCAACCTCTCAGGTTGCCGCGGTGTAGGGCAACCTCTCAGGTTGCGCGGTGTAGGGCAACCTCTCAGGTTGCCCCCGAGACAAGGTGAGAGATCCCGGGGGGACAAGCTGAGAGCTTGTCCTACATCACCTGAGCGTCGAGGCTGTTGCGACGGCTTCGGGCATCGGCTGCGGCAGCGGATCCTCGCCCGGCAACGCGATGATGCGCATCTCGACGTGGCGGTCTTCGGCGATATCGACGCCGAGGGCGCGTGCCGCGGCCTGCGAGAGATCGATCGCGAACTTCTTCACGAACGGACCGCGGTCGTTGATGCGCACGCGGATCGTGCGGCCGGTCGCGCGCGCCGTGAGCTCGACCCACGTGCCGAGCGGAAGCGTGAGGTGCGCGGCGGTCAGCTTCCGGTTGCGGAAGATCTCGCCGGTCGAGGTCAGGGTGCCATCGAGGGAGGTCGAGTAGTAGCTGGCTAGACCCGACATCCGGTGCTTCAGCGCCACCTGCCCGTACTTCAGCAGGCGCAGGTGAAACGGGTCCGGCTGCGGCGGTTCGGGTGCCGGCGGCGGCGGGACTGCCGGACCGAAGCGGTAGCACTCCATCGTCGCGTCGTCGAGCTCGACGTGGTCCTCGCACATGAAGTTTTGGGCGCGGGAGAGTGGCGCCGAAATCACTGTCAGCGCGAAAGTTATTGCGACGAGGAAGCTGCGCCCTTTCGACATTGCCGCCGGATTCTAGACGAATCAAGGAGCACGCCAAAACTGGGGACTGACAGTTGTCTGCAGGTCGCAGGTAAGAGGCTGTGGCTCAACAGCTTGGAAGTGGTCTATCGGTTGCAAATAACTGTAACGACAGCTCTGGAGAAGGAGGGAGTTCCTGATGCCTGACATCAAAACCAGCAGGCCGTTCCGGGAGAGATTTCTGAACGGTTTCGACCGCTCGCAATTGCGCCAGGAGGTGCAGGCGGTCCAGCCGAAGCGTTTCCGGGGAATGCGAAAAAAGTACGCGACCTGGGCGCTTGGGGCTTCGCTGGCTTTGGGGGGCATCGGCACCCCGATCAAGATGATCCACGACAACGCCGCGTCGAAACACGCGTCCGATGAATCCCCCACGCCGGCGGCAGCTGCTGCCCCGGATTCGGAAACGCCGGCGCCAGCCGATCAGGGAATTGCGAGCGACCTGAAAGCGGCACAAACCATCGCGACGCAGGTTGCAGGCGGAGTCCAGGCGGTGACCTCGGGGGTTGCCCAGGCGGCCACACATCCACTGCAGACCGTCAAGCTGGCCCCCCAGAACATCGCCAACGCTGCGGAAACGGTGAAGGAACACTTCTTCCGCACCGAAGTGCCGTTCGGTTCGATCATCTACACCGAGGCGAAAAAGAACGACCTCCCTCCGGAGCTCGTCGCGGCGGTCGTCAATACCGAATCGAAGTTCAAGCCGACGGCGCACTCGCAACGTGGTGCAGTCGGACTGATGCAGCTCGTGCCGCGCACCGGCCGCTGGATGGGGGCGCGCAACCTGTCCGATCCGGCGCAGAACATCATGGCCGGCGCGAAGTACCTCAAGTACCTCACCGACCGGTTCGGCGGCGATCAGCAGAAGGCAATCGCGGCCTACAACGCGGGCGAGGGAAACGTGCGCCGGTTCGGCGGCGTGCCGCCGTTCCGCGAGACGCGCAATTACGTCAATCGCGTGCAGGATTTCCAGGACAACCTCGGCGACCGCATCGACAGTCACGCAGCAGACATGTCACAGGTTGCGTCGTTGCAGCAGTGATGTGATTCAATACTTCGCGTGTCGGGCAAGCGGCTGTTTATCGGTCTGATCGTGATGGGCATCGCGCTTCCCCTCACGATCTTTTATCTGCTGGGACTGCAGACGTTGTCGCAGCTCTTCACCATCGCCGCGTCGACGTTTCTGACGTGGGGCGTGACGGATTTCCTCGCGTGCATCCTCGAAAGGCCGCGCCTGCAGGGACGAAGCCCGGGGCATGCCATACGCGAAGATTGGGAACGAAGGCAGAACGAGTAGTGTAGGGCAAGCTCTCAGCTTGCCTCGGTAACCTGCGAGGTAACCTGAGACGCAGCCGGAGCGGCAACCTGAGAGGTTGCCCTACACCCAATCTGCCATCTTGCGCAGCAGCTCATCGATCGTGAGCAGCGTCTCGCTCCCATCCGAGCGGCGGAACACCGCGTGGTACCAGCCCTTCATCCCCACCGGCGTGAGCAACTCGCCGTCCTGACGGAGCCTGCTGCCGGAGACGAGTTTGAGGAACACCTGCTCGTATGCGGAGCGCGTCAGGCGGCGGTCGGGGAACGGAATGGCGTACTGACGTCTTCGCCGATCTGTGCTCTTCCGGCGATCCCGCTTGCGGTCTTCGAGGAGCGAGATGCTGCGGCGGTCGAGGTAGCGCGCGGGGATGCGTCGCATGACGCGCACCGGCAGCGGGGGCGGCGGCTCGGCGGCGATCGGCGGCGGGGCCGGGTCCGCCTTGCCGGGCCTCACCTCGACAGGATGACGCTCCCGCTCTTTCGCGCGCTCGAGCACGAACTCATCGATCGTATGCGCCGGCGGATGCGGCATCCGCCGCGTGAGATCGAACTCGCGCAGCTCGTCGATCACCATGCCCCACCGGCAGAGATTGCCGACGTCCTCGTATGCCTTCGGACGATCGGGCAGATCGAGCAGCGACGGCGCGCGGCCTTCGAGCACGGCGAACAGCAGCCGGAAGCTGAACGGATCGGAGTACTCGCGAATCGATTTGCGGAAGTGCCACGCGACGGCGCGCGCCATCTGCCGCAGCGACATCGTCCGCCCGAACTGATCGGTCCACGCCGGCGCGTCGATGTCGCTGGTGTACGGACTGCGCTCGTAATGAAAGTCCTTCGTCAGAAATCCCTTGCGCGTCGTGTGCTTGCCCGGAATGACGCCGCCGATCACCGGAATGCCGAGCTTGTCGAGCATCGAAAGCTCGTACGACGGCCACTCCATCACCGCCCGTGTGATGCCGACGACGAGCGTCGCGGTCGCGACCATCAGTCCCGGATCGGGCGTGAAGTCGACGGTCACTTCGATCCGTTCGCCGCGCGGACGAACGCCGACGCCGGTCGAGCGTCGATTCGCGCCGGCGATCATCACCGGCACCGGCAGCAGGTACGCGAGCAGCCGCGCGAGCTTCCACTCGCCCGTCTTCCGCTCGTGCGAGATGTTGTAGTGACTGCTGTACGCCTTGAGCCGGACCGTATGGCCCGTTCGATCGCCCCATTTCGTGAGCTCGTCGCGCACGAAGCCGATCTGTTCCCAGAGGTTGCGCACCATGCGCGCGGTGCAGTGCGGCGCGAGCTCGATCACCGGCGTTACGACCTCGATCACGCCGCGATCGAAGTAGACGGCGCCGCCGGTCGGAAGCTGGACGGAGCTCTTCTCGCGCTTCAGCAGCGGACCGTCGATGAAGGTGCTCGGATGCTGAAAATACGGTTCGGGATTGATCTCGACTTCATCGAGCCAGACGTTGAACTCCGACTCCATGCCGATGACCGGCATGTCGAGTCGCGTCGCACTGATGAGCCTGTCGAAGCCAGACTCTGCTTTTCGATCTGACGGCATTCAAAACGGAAGAAACGGCAGAGAAGGGCTTAGCAAACGCTACGCCGACTCAACAGGCGCCCTGCGCTCTTTCCGGCGCCGCTCTTCGAACGCGAATCGCGGCCGGTTCTCCTGCGGCTGTTCCATCCGATCCTCACTGATCTCCCGCGGGATCAAAGTGATGTAGCCGAGGTCGAGATGCACGTGATCGTCGGCATTGATGCCGGTGACGTGGCCGTACGGAAATACCGAAACGTCCTCGCTCAGCTCCTCCGCCGTCTCGTTGTACTTCTCGATCGTTTCCTTCGTCTTCACGATCGTGCCGCCGATGCGGTAGATGTCGGCCGCCGAGCCCCACATGTGCGGCGATGCGTCGGTCGACATCTTGTGACTGGGAGATCGATATCCCCCGTTGACGGCGATATGGACCGACGCCCCTGCGGCGAGCCGGAACTGCTCGAGATAGAAGGCGAGGACGCGCACCGCGCACGGCAGGTATTTCGGAAAATTCTGCAACCGCGGCGCTTCCTTCAGGTCGGTGAGGATGAATTCGTTCAGACCGAAGTGCGGTGTGACGCGGTACTCCATGGCGAAGTCGTGCTCGGGGACTTCGTAGAAATAGCGCGGTAGCCGGTGACGCCGGCCACTGGCGTCACGGAGCATCTCCCCCGGCTTCAAAATCGACCGCAGCTCGTCGTCCAAATCGAAGGCGTCGACGACCTTGAGCGCCGGCTCCCGCACATCACTCATACGTACTGCCCGCGATTGTGTTGAATATGTCGCGTGAGACTTCCGCAACTGCGGTTCCGCGTCCGGTATCGGGGGTGAATTGCGTGAGGATGACCAGCACGTACGGCTTGCGCTCTTCGAGGTAGACGATGCCCGCGTCGTGATGGATGGTCGAGATGTTCCCGGTCTTGTGCGCGACGCGTGCGGCTTTCGGCAGTCCCGCCGGAATGCCGCTGCGGTACTGCTGATCGAGCATGATCTTCATCATCTCTTCGCTCGCGTTCTGCGAGTACGCCTTCCCCTCGGCGATCACGCGCAGAAGTTTCAGCAGACCGTTCGCGGTGACTTCGTTGCTCAGTCCCGCTTCGAACGCCGCCTGATCTTCGACGCCGCGCAGAATCCGCACGCCGTCGATCTCCAGCTCGTCGAGCGCTTTCTGAATGGTCGGAATGCCGATGACGTCGACGAGGAGGTTCGTGGCGAGGTTGCTCGACAGGGTGATCATCCAGTACGCGAGCTCGCGCACGGTGAGCGTTTTGCCGAGATGGCCATAGACGTTCGGATCGGCATCACGGCCGAGGTCGAGCATGAACGGCTGCTGGTTGACGATGCTGGTGAAGCGGTTGCGGACGTGAACCGGTGCGTCGAGTGAGAGCTGCCCGCGCTCCACTTCGCGGAACACGCCGAGGAGCACGGCGAGCTTCATCGTGGAGGCGGCGTGGAAGTAATGATCGGCGTTGTACGACCACTGGATCGTGGTCTCGGCGTCGTAGAACGAGATGCCGAGCTGCTCGAGGCCGTGCTCTTTCTTGATCTTGAGCACGTTACGGTAGAGCGAGACTTCCGACGCGGCGACGGAGTCCTGATGCGCCGGCGGTTTGGGGATTCGCTCCTCGGTGCTCGCAGACATCGTGCTCAGGCGTTGCAAGTTAGATGCTGGACGCGACCGCGCAACCTATCGTCTCCAGTCATTCAGCGCCCAATCATATTCGTCGAATTCGAAGTCGGGCTTGCCGTCGATCTTCATGTATCGCCGCAGAAATGCGAGCTTGCCGCCGGCCCATGCGTCGAAGTCCTTGCTGAACCAGTCCATGATTTTCGTGGTGTGCACGACGCCGTTCTGCACGCGCACGTTTGCGGCGAGAAACTTCCGGACCTGATCGTCCAGCTGCGCATCGAGATGCTCTCCATCAAACGCCTCGGTGCGAATCGGCGGACAGCTCTTCGCCGCGCAGTTGATGGCGAAGTGGATGCGCGGATCGTGAAAGCCTTCGCGGATCTTTTCGTTCTCCACCGCATCGAGCGACATCACCGTTCCCTCCGCCGGCACGCGGTCTTTCTTGAAGACGTTGAGGCGGATGATCGGATCGGTGGAGATGTCGCGGATCGATGCGACCGGATAGTTCTCCAGGATCGTGGCGACGGTGTTCACGTTGTAGACGTTGATCCAGTAGGCGAGCTGCTGCTTTTTGTTCAGCGTCTGCGGCTTCACGCGCGCGAGCTGCTGCCGGATTTTCTGAACCGTGTTGAGCTCGCGCGCTTTGAGGCCGGCGTAGTCCATGCCGTGCGCCGGGTCGTAGTACGACTTGAGGAGCTGCGTCCAGGCGGAGTAGTCGGGTTCGGCCTGGGCCGGCGCGGTTGCGAGTTGGGCGGCAAAAATAAGGAAGGCGATCATCGTCCGTTTGCGCGCAACCACCTGCCGATGCGCTCGATTCCTGTGCCGATCGCGTCGTGCGATGCGGCGTACGAGATGCGCACGAAGCCTTCGCCGTTGATGCCAAATGCGGCGCCGGGGATGACGAGCACCGCGGCATCGGTGGCGAGTGTTTTCGCGAATGTGAGCGTGTCGCACGACGGCACCGGCACGAATGCGTAGAACGCGGCGGGCGGCGGCGCGAGCTGCACGTCGAGCTCGCGTTCGATCGCATGCAGCGCGACTTCGCGCTGATCGCGCAGCTGTGCGCGTGCACGCGCGAGCCACGACGCGTTCCACTCCGGCGCGTCGAACACGAGCTCCGCGAGCGCCTGCGAGAAGACGGAGGCGCAGGTCGCGATGTATTGATGTGCGGTGATGATGGGCTTCAGCACATCCGGCTTTGCGATCGTCCACGCGATGCGCAGTCCGGTCATGCCGTGCGATTTCGACATGCCGTCGACGACGATCACGCGATCGGACAGGCCGCGCATCGACGGCGGCTCCGCGTCGTACCAGAGCTGGCGATAGACCTCGTCGCTGACGACGAGCGGCCCCGCGTTCGCGACTTCTTCCAGCGCCGCGCGGCTTGCGACGGAGCCGAGCGGATTCGACGGCGAGTTGACGATGATCAGCTTCGTCTTCGCCGTGATGCGCTGCGTGATCGCCCGCGCATCGAGCTGCCACGACGGCGGCTCGATCGGATACGGCACCGCCTCCGCGCCGCAGATCTTCGCCAGCGTTGCGTACGCGACGAAGCCGGGATCGGGCACGAGCACTTCATCGCCCGGATCGACGTACGCCTGAAAGATCGCGTAGAGCGCTTCCTGCGTCCCGGCGGTGACGCAGACTTCGTCCGGATCACCCAGCTTGCGGCGGAGCGAGAGGTGTCCGGCGTTGGCGGAGTAGTGCCACGTCGTCGTCACGGCGCGGCGCGCGAATTCGCGCAATGTGTCGTCGGGCTCGAGGTTCGGTTCGCCAATGCCGAGGTTGGTGCTTAGTGGTGTGGCGAGGGCGTTGATTTGGCGGATCAGGCTCAGTTCGATGTTGGCGAGCCGCGCGGCTGGTTGTTGAGTTGTTGGGTTGTTGAGTTGTTGCGTCATCGATAGCCACCTAACAACCTAACAACTCAACAACCCAACAACCCAACACAACTCATCACCGCAGCGCATCCTCCAGCGCCGTCGACGAATCAGTCTTCTCATCGCGGTACTTCACGATCATCGGTGTGACGACGGAGAGCTGGTGCTGCTCGGCGAATGCGCCTTTCACCGGACGCGAGCCCGGGATCACGACTGCGCCGTACGGGATCTCGAGCGGACGCTCCGCGGTGCGGCGATAGATCTGGCCGCGCACCGTGTCGTAGACCGGAGTCGAGCCGGTGAGCACGACGCCTGCGCCGATGACGGCGCGCGAGCGGACGATCGTTCCTTCGTAGATACCGCAGTTGCCGCCGACGACCACATCGTCCTCGATCACCACCGGCACGTTGCCGATCGGCTCGAGCACGCCGCCGACCTGCGCGGCCGCGGAGAGATGTACGCGTTTGCCGATCTGCGCGCATGAGCCGACGAGCGCGTGCGAGTCGATCATCGTCTCTTCATCGACATAAGCGCCGATGTTCACGAACGCGGGCGGCATCATCACGACGCCTTTCGCGATGTACGCGCCGCGGCGGATCGACGAGCCGCCGGGCACGATGCGGACTGCGTCCGCGACTTTGAAGCGCCGCGCGGGGATCGTGTCTTTGTCGATGAACGAGAGCGAGCCCGAGGCGAACTCCGCGAGCACGCCCCACTTGAACGCGGCGAGGATTCCCTCTTTCACCCAGGCGTGCGGCTTCCAGATGCCGTCTTCGTCGCGCGATGCCGCGCGGACCGCCCCTTTTTCGAGCTCGGTGAGAAAAAGGCCGATCGTCTTCACGGCCTCCAGACGATCGGTGCTGTTTTTGAGGGCGTTGACGCGTTCTTCGATGGTCACAGCAGCCCACACTCCCGCAGGATCGATTCGAGCTTCGCCCGGCTCGCATCCGACATCGGCGCGAGCGGCGGCCGAAGTGTATCGCTCTGCAGGATGCCCATCATCTTCATCGCCGCCTTCACCGGTCCGGGATTCGATTCGATGAAGTTGCCGAGGAGCAGCGGAAGGAGCCGCTCGTGGATCTCGCGCGATTTCGTCGCCACCATTTCGGCGATGAGCTTCGGCACTTCGTTACTGGCGACGGAGACCAGTCCGTCCGCGCCGCAGCCGAGGATGGGGAGCGTCCACGCGTCGTCGCCGCTGAGGACGAGGAAGCCTTTCGGACGATCGCGCAGGATGGTGAGGATCTGCTCCATGTTCGCCGACGCTTCCTTCACCGCGACGACGTTAGGAATCTCGCGCGCCATGCGCAGCGTCGTCTCCGCGGTCATGTTCAATCCCGTGCGGCCCGGCACGTTGTAGAGCACCATCGGGAAGCGCGATTTCTTTTTCTCCAGCGCTTCGGCCTGCGCGCCGAAGTGGCGGCGGAGACCGTCGGGCGTCGGCTTGTTGTAGTACGGCGTGACGGTGAGGATGCCATCGGCACCCACATCGACCGCCAGCTCCGCGAGCGCGACCGCATGCGGCGTGTTGTTGCCGCCCGCACCGGCGAGAACGGGGACGCGTCCGTTCGCGCTGCGCACGGTGATCTCGACGACGCGGCGGTGCTCGTCGAACGAGAGCGCCGGATTCTCGCCGGTCGTACCGCACGGCACGAGGAAGTCGATCCCTTCGCTGATCTGCCAGTCGACGAGCTTCGCCAGTGCGTCTTCGTCGAGCGCGCCGTCGGGACGGAACGGCGTAACGAGTGCGGTGCCGGCGCCTTTGAACGTCGTCATTGCATCACCAGTTCGATGCGAAACGGTCGCCGGGCGAGACGCCCAGCGACTGCGGACGGGACGTCCGCGCTCCATTCGTCATGACATCACCAGTTCGTCGAATCGAAAAAATCCTTTGCGGCCGCGGAGCAGCTCTGCGGCGAGCACCGCGCCCTGCGCGAATCCTTCGCGGCCGCGCGCGCGATGCGAGATCTCGATCAGGTCGTCGGGCGAATCGAAAAAGAGCGTATGCAGGCCGAACTCCGCACCGACCCGCGACGCAGCGATCGGCGGATCGAGCTTGCCGCTGCTTCCCTCTTTCACTTCGTTCGCGATGCGCAGCGCGGTGCCGCTCGGCGCATCTTTTTTCTGCGAGTGATGACGCTCTTCCATGCCCGCGGAGTATTGCGGGAATCGTGCGAGGAGCTCGCCCGCGCGCCGTGCCAGCGCAAACATGACGTTCGCTCCGGGCGAGAAGTTCGACGCGTAAACGGCGCCGATGCCGGCCTGCTCGATGCGCGCGCGGACGTCGTCGATGCGATCGTTCCAGCCGGTCGTCCCGATGGCCATTCCGCAGCCGTTGTCGCATGCGAGTCCGAGCGCGTGCTCGAGCGCGCTCGCATGGGAGAAGTCGATCAGCACCTCCGCGCCGTTCATCGGCGGATTGCGATCGACGTCGTACACCGCGACGACCTCATGTCCGCGCGAATTCGCGACGTTCTCGATGGTGCGGCCCATCTTCCCGTAGCCGTGGATGGCGAGCTTCACGAAGCACTCCTCGTCATCCCGAGCGTAGTCGAGGGACCTGGGCGGGTGGACGGCACGTTCAGCGCGCCACCACCCGCCCGGGTCCCTCGACTACGCTCGGGATGACGGATGCTCACGCCACACCCACCGGCTGCTCGAACAGCGCGGCGTGTATGCGCTGGATCGCGCGATCGGAGTCACGGTCGTCGATCACGATGCTCAGATTCAAACCGGAGCGGCCGAGGGAGATCATCTTCGTCGGGATGCCGCGCAGCGCTTCGAAGATGTGCGCGCCGACGAGCGAGTCGTTCAGCAGATTGCGCCCCACGATCGCCACGATCGATTGCTCGTCGATCACCTCAACCTCGGCGAATTCCTCCAGCCTCTTTCGAAGCTCGTCGACGTTGTGCCGTTCGTCGATGGTGACCGAGACCGACACTTCCGAAGTGGTGATCAGATCGACGGAGATCTCTTCCTCTTCGAATGCGTTGAAGATGCGCGACAGAAAGCCGTGCGCGCCGAGCATCTTGTTCGACGTCATGTGCACGACGGTGACGTGCCGCTTGCGTGCGATGGAACGCGGTCCTGCGCTGTTCGCGGCCCCTTCGCCGGTGATCAGCGTGCCGGGCGACGACGGTTTTTCGGTGTTGAGCACGCGCACCGGAATGCCTGCGGCGATCGCCGGCTCGAGCGTGCGCGGATGGAGCTTCGCGCCGAACGACGCGAGCTCCGCCGCTTCTTCGTGCGAGAGGAGATCGATCACGCGCGCGCCGCTGACGAAGCGCGGATCGCACGTCAGCAGGCCGTCGACATCAGTCCAGATCTGCACTTCCTTCGCGCCGACAGCCGCGCCGACGATCGCCGCGCTGTAGTCGGAGCCGTTGCGTCCGAGGGTCGTCGTTGCGCCGTCCACCGTGCGTCCGATGAAACCGCCCATGACCGGGATGTGATTGCGCTCGACGAGCGGCAGCAGCGTTTTCGCCGCCGCTTCGCGCGTGCGATCCATCAGTGGTGTTGCGCCGCCGAACGCGTCGTTCGTCCGGATCACCTCCTCCGACTCGACGTGCTCGCCGGGCAGCGCGCGCATCATCATCGAGTAGGCGAAGAGGACCGAGG
Source organism: Thermoanaerobaculia bacterium (assembly GCA_035255945.1). Classification (GTDB taxonomy): domain Bacteria; phylum Acidobacteriota; class Thermoanaerobaculia; order Gp7-AA8; family Gp7-AA8; genus JAJPHC01. The sequence continues at coordinate 1,096 of DATEZA010000113.1, read as the reverse complement.
AGAGCTTCTCGCCGATCGACATCACCTTGTCGCGTGCACGCGGCGTGATCTCGCCGAGAAGTGCGATGCCGCTGAGGATCGTCTGGATCTGCTCGATCTGTTTCGCCAGTTGCTTGAGGAACGATTCGAAGAAGTCGTATTTCTGCTGCACGAGCTGCATCGCGACGTCTTCATGGCGTTGCCGCACCCGCGCAATGATTTCTTTCACCAGCTCCGGCTTCTGATCGCGCGCCGCTTCGCTCGCCGCGACGAGATCGTTCGTCACGCCCGCCAGCGCGGAGACGACGATGATCGGCTGCTGCTCGCGGCGATCCGCCACGATGTCGATCGCCGCGGCGACTTTCGCCGCATCGCCGACGGACGTGCCGCCGAATTTGATGACGATCACAGCAGTCCCTTCGCTTCTAACAGCTCCGCGTTGAGGATCGCCGCGCCGGCCGCGCCGCGGATCGTGTTGTGCACCAGCGCCACCATCTTCAGATCGAAGATCGGATCGGGACGGAGCCGGCCGATCGACACGCTCATGCCGCCTTCGCGGTCGCGATCGAGTCGCGGCTGCGGGCGGTCATCGGCATCGAGGTAGTGCAGCGGATTGCGCGGCGCGCTCGGGAGCCCGAGGCGCTGCGGCTCGCCGATGAACGCTTCGATCGTCAGCTTCAGGCCGTCGATGATCGTCTCGATCGGCGACACTTTGCGCAGCTCCGCGGAATTGCAGAGCCGCAGCGCGATCGACATCAGATGACCGTCGATCGTCGGCACGCGATTGACCTGCGCGGAGATTTTGAAATCGGCGTCGACGAACTTCTCGCCGTCCCACGTGCCGAGGATCTTGCGCGGCTCCGACTCGATCTTCTCTTCCTCGCCGCCGCCGATGTACGGGATGACGTTGTCGAGGATCGCGTACGACGCGACGCCTGCGTAACCGGCGCCGGAGATCGCCTGCATCGTCGTGACATGCAGGCAGTCGATGCCGTACTGCTGCTGGATCGGCGCGATCGCCATCGCCAGTCCGATCGTCGAGCAGTTCGGATTCGTGACGATGTAGCCGCGGCCGCCGCGGCGTTTGCGCTGATGCTCGATCGCCGCGCAGTGATCG
>DATEZA010000112.1:0-6506 GCA_035255945.1 Thermoanaerobaculia bacterium | reverse complement strand
CGCTGACGAAGATCTCGCTCCCTTCCGGCGAGTACTTCACCGCGTTCTCCAGCAGATTGCCGAGGACTTGCTCGAGGCGGTCGCGGTCGCCTTTCACCATCGGCGCGTGCGACGGCACGCCGACGTGGAAGCGCCGGTCGCTGACCGCGGTGTGATGGCGGTGGACGACGTCGCGCACGAACGTCGACCAATCGATCGGATCGCGGCGGATCTCCAGGCGTCCGGTCTCGATGCGCGACACGTCGAGCAGCTCCAGGATCAGGCGCGACATGCGATCGATCTGATCGAGTGCGATGTCGAGATACTCCTCCGAGGTGGCGAGATCGTTTTCGCGGATGAGCGTTTTTGCGAGTTGCGTGTAGCCCTTGATCGATGTGACCGGCGTGCGCAGTTCGTGCGATGCGATCGACAGAAATTCGTCTTTGAGCCGCGACAGATCTTCGACCTTGCGCCGCGCTTCGACCTGTTCGGTGTAGAGCTTCGCGTTTTCGATCGCCAGTGCCGCGCGTTCGGCGAGCACTTCTGCGAGCGGCAGTTTTTCGTCGGTCATCACACGGACCGGATCGTTCGCCGCGATGACGATCGCGCCGAGCATCTCGCGCCGCGTGCGCAGCGGGAGAATCAGCAGCGACGCGAGCTTCATCGGGTTCGCGTGCTGCGACGTGCCGACGCGATAGCCGGTCTCTTCGCCGATGGTCCCGGCGATGTTCGTGGTGAGCGACGGGAAGCCGGTCGCGACGACCTGTCCGATGATTCCTTCGCCGACGAGCAGCGGCTGGCGATAGATGTACGACCAGGCGAGGCCGAGCGAGGCCATGTCGCGGTGGTAGATCGATGCGACGCGGAGCTCGTTGCTGTCGATCGATTTCATGATGACCGCGGCCCAGTCGCCGAGGACTTCGGCGACGCGCTCGGCGATGGCCTGGGTAACCCAGACCGGATCGATGTTGGAAGAGAAGAAGGCGCCGGCGTCGGCGAGCGTCTGCGCGCGCTCCGCCTGCAGCTGCATCTCGTCTTCGAGCTTGCGGCGCTCGGTGATGTCGCGGAAGGTGACGATCGCGCCGGTGGTGCGGCGGTCTTCGTGCAGCGGCGTGGCGGACATCGAGATCGCGATGTTGCGGCCGTCGCGCTCGATGAGCATCGTCTTGTCGTGCACGGACCGTCCGGTCGCCAGCGCCTGCGCGGCCGGCAGGTCGTCCGGGTTGATCCGCTCGCTGTTGTCGTTGCGCAGGTGATAAACGTCGGGCTGTTTGAAGATCGGGACGCCGATCTCGGTGCGGCCGAGGAGTTTTTCGCCGGCGGGATTGATGAAGACGGTGCGGCCATCGGCATCGACGAGCATCACGCCGTCCGCCATCCCCGCGATCATCGCCTCGGTGCGCCGCACCTGCCCTTCGATCGACCCGATGATGGAGCGCTCGATGCGCGTGATGGCAACCGCGGCGGCGGCGATGATCGCAACGCCGATGAGGATCATGAGCAGCATGACCCACTGGCGTTGGGCATCCAGGTCGTTGTGCTCGATGGTTTGGGCGTGCCGGTGGCGTTCGATGAAGGTGCCGACGTAGTCCCGCGCCGCGCGGCGGTCCTTCGCCACGCTGAGGACGGACAAGCGATCGTCGTCCCCCCAATTACTGTCGACCTGCTCCTGCAGCCGCGGCTTGATCGTTTCGAAGTGCTTGCGGAACTCGTTGATGTCGCTGATGTCCTGCGGATCCGACGCGATCCGTTTGGCCATGTCGTAGTTGTGCTCGAAGTCGCGCACCGCGTCGTCGTACTGCTGCGTGAATTCGGTCTGGTGCGTCAGCACGTATCCGCGCGCGGCCGCGACCGCGGTGGTGATCGCGGCGTTCATCTCCTGCATCGAATCGATGAGCGGCTCGGAGGCGGCGACGATGCGCGTTTCCTCGGCGTGCTCGTTCTGCAGAATCAGCAGCGTCAGCGCAATGCCGGCGGCGACGAGAATCGTCAACGCCGCGAAAGCGCCCCAGAGCATTTTGTGGATGGAAGAGGCCATACCGCGAAGACCAATTTCGCCAAATGCAAGAGTGAGGCCGTGCTCGTTTCATTCTAGGTACCCAAACCGCGGAAAACAAGGCACTTCCGGGTCATTTTCCGTGGAACGGGGGATGCAGATGTATGAGGCCGGAGGCTCTATGGCACTCAGGCCTTTACGAAACGCCACGATCACATTCGGACTGGTTTCGATCCCCGTCCGCTTCTACACGGCGACGAAATCGGAAGACATCCACTTCAACCTGTTGCATGCGAGCTGCGGCACCCGCGTGAACCGCAAATGGTGGTGCCCGCATCACGAGAAGATCGTCGATTCGGATGAGCTGATCCGCGGCTACCCGCTGACGAAAAGCAAGTTCGTCACCTTCACCGACGAAGAGATGGAGACGCTGGAGACGGACGACAATCGCGCGCTCGATATCGTCGAGTTCCTCACGCTCGATCAGATCGATCCGGTCTTTTTCGAAAAGGCTTACTTCCTCGGACCTTCGCCCGGCGGCGGCAAGACGTACAAGCTGCTCGCGACGGCGATGAAGAAGGAGAGCAAGGTCGCGCTCGCGCGCTGGGTCTCGTCCGGCAAGGAGCACCTCGTGGTGATCCGCCCGTACGAAGACGGACTCATCCTGCACACCATGTACTACGCTGATGAAGTCCGCGACTTCGGCGCGATCGAGCATGAAGGGGGCGAAGCGCGCGACAAGGAGCTCAAGCTCGCGGAGATGCTGATCGGCGAGTTGAGCGAGAAGAAGTTCAATCCGGTGCAGTTCAAGGACGAATACCGCGAACGGCTCCTCGACCGCATCCGCGCGAAGTCGAAAGGCCGCACCATCGAATCGGAAGCGAAGGAAGAGGAGAAGGGCGGCGGCGAAGTGGTCGACATCATGGAAGCGCTGCGCCGCAGTTTGGAAGGCGGCAAGCCCGCGAAGGCTGCGCCGCGCCGCGCTGCACCGCGACGGGCATCGGCGGCGAAGAAGTCGACGCGAGCGCGGTCGCACTCTAGCGCGAAGAAGAAGAGAGCGTCGTAGCGTATGCCCGGCAATCTCCTGACCAAATACCAGAAGATGCGCGACTTCGGCGACACGCCGGAGCCGTCCGGAAAGAGCCGGCCGGTCAAGGGGAAGAAGCCGATCTTCGTCATCCAGAAGCATCACGCGTCGCACCTGCACTACGACTTCAGGCTGGAGATGGAAGGAGTCCTGAAGTCGTGGGCGGTGCCGAAGGGACCTTCCTACGACCCGGCGACCAAACGCCTTGCGATGATGACGGAGGACCATCCGTACGACTACGCGAAGTTCGAGGGCGTGATCCCCGAGGGGAACTACGGCGCGGGCAACGTGATCATCTGGGACCAGGGGACGTGGGACTTCATCGAGCCTGGTGAGGATCCGGTGAAAGCGGTGCAGTCCGGCAAGCTGACGTTCCGGATGAACGGCAAGAAGATGTTCGGCGAGTGGGCGCTCGTGCGCATCAGCGGACGCGGCCGGAGCGGCGACAAAGGGAACGAGTGGCTGCTGCTCAAGCACCGCGACGAGTTCGCGAGCGACAAGCTCGACATCACCGAGTACGCGCCGCGATCGGTGGTGTCGAACAAACTGGTGGACGAGGTCTCGCCGAAGAAGGTGTGGATCAGCAACCGGACGTCGACGCGCGGCGCGGCGACGATCGCATCGAAGCTGGCGGCGGAAGAACGCGCTACGAAGACGACGAAAGCTCGAGCGAAGCCATCTCGAGCAGCTTCTTCTCGGAGTCGAAGCTCGCGCGCTGGATCGCCTGCGAAAGCTCCACCCACTCGACGTCGTCAACCTCGCTGAGCTGCGGCGTGAGCGTTCCGCCGGTGTGCGTCATCAGATAGAAGTCGACGCGTTTGCGGATCAGCGTGTCGCCGACGCGGAAGTAGTACTCGATCGTATCGAGCGGCTTGACGATCTGCGCCTCGAGGCCGGTCTCTTCGAGCACCTCGCGCAATGCGGCCTGCTCGGATGTCTCGCCTTCGCTGACCGCGCCCTTCGGCAGACCCCAGCGCGTGCGGCCGCGGGTGGCGATCAGGGCGACGTGCGGAAGGCCGTCGCGGAGGGCGATTACTGCGCCGCCCGACGAGTGCTCGTTGCGCACTTTCCGCGTCCCCCCGGCCATCGAAAAGCATTGTAGCCGCGCTATCTCTTTTTGCTGAAAAGGCGTACATTTTGGGAAACGCAAAGGACATAAAGAGGGAGGTCCACCATGGTTGGTGTAACCGTCATAGGGCTCGTGGTTCTGGCCGGGCTGGTCGTGCTGTTCATGCGCGCACGCTCGAAAGACCACATCGACGAGCTGCTGAACAAGCGCCGGGCCTCATCGAAACTCGTCACTCGCGCCGATTACATGGAAGGACTCGAGCGCATGCCGGTCGCGCTCGCGCTGACCGAGGACACGTTCTTCTACGAGAATCCCGACTTCAATGCGATGTTCGGGCTGCAAATGATCGACGAGATCGAGTACGACGACGAGCTGGCGACCGGCCGTCAGGTGGAACATGGATCCATCGCGCTGCGCCTGCGGTCACACGGCACGACGTTCGAGTTCATCCTCGCTCCGGACGTCTGCAACAAGTGGATGGAAGCACTGCCGCCACGCCGCGCGGACGAGCCGAGAGTGAAGGCCGCCGTATAGCCGGCACGGATCGGAATCGCGTTCTGCCGTCTCCTGTTGGCACTACCCGCGTCGGGGTGTAGCGCAGTCTGGTAGCGCACCTGCTTTGGGAGCAGGGGGTCGGAGGTTCGAATCCTCTCGCCCCGACCACTTACCTTCCTGTCCTGTCCCCGTAGCTCAGCTGGACAGAGCAACAGCCTTCTAAGCTGTGGGTCGCTGGTTCGAGCCCAGCCGGGGACACCAGCTAATTGGCTGACTGCTTGAAAGATACCGCACCTCGATGCCGAGGCGGACGCTGCCAAATTGTAGTAGATAGCGCATGTGAACGAGCGTCCACGGGCATCCATCGAGACTCCCCTAGAGATGCAATCGAGACCCCGAAAGACTCGCGAGGCGCTCTCCAGCGACAGCATTTATTTGTGACACTGCGGCTCACGCCTGCGTAGGCGGCGAATTGATGGGTTCGCAACGTCTGGACGGGAAGCGGGCGCGCGATGCCGTTCTCCGGCTCGGGCAGCGTGCCGCGGAGACCGACCCACTCGCACACGTCGACGTATCGATGCCACGTTACTTGCTCGCCCGGCTGTGCGAGCACGACGGCTAGAAGAGCGGCATCGCGTGCTCGTGGGTCCCGGCGCGACGATTCGCGGCACGCGAAGCAGGACGCGCGCCTTGCCACACCTGTCGTCCCAATCGACGCTGTGTCAGGACGACACAACTCAGGGATCCCGAAGGCGACGGAGATGGCGACTGATATCGTTGCGGCAAATCAAGAGGTGGGAGCCTTCTCAAAACCGGCCGCAGCTCGCCACTGAGCTGTTGTTACTGGGCGTGGTGCCGCCGCTCCGAGCTCCATGATGAATCGGCTTGCCGCTGTCCAGGCTACAGAAACGCCTCCCTCAAAACCGCGCCTCGTGACGTCGATGCCTGCCGCCAGCGCATCGCGCCACGCCATGGTCAACGCTGAGCTGATGACCAAGCTTTGCGTTGCGCGAGTGATTGCCACGTAAAACAGCCGTCGCTGCTCTTCGAGTTGAGCATCCTGCTCTGCCTGCGGCGCGTCACGATCAATCTTCGGGAGCGCGCCCGCCATACACCCTGCGACCACAACGACCGCCGCTGTCAACCCTTTCGATTTGTGGAGGCTCATCACGCGGATGATGTCGCTGTCGGAACCCGGTAGTTCCGGTTGCGTGATCGCTTCGCGCAGGGCATTGAGAAGTTCAGCGGGCTCGCTGTTTTCAACTGCGAGGTTCTCCGCAATAAGACGAATGTCTTCCGACTCTTCGTTCTCGGTGGGCCACAGCGCGCGAACGAGCTCCAATCCGGACAGCTCCCGGATTTCGCCAAGACGTTGCTGCAGGAGATCCCATCTCTCTACCAGCGTGCCGCTGTGCGGTAGGCGCTCGTTACCGGCAGCGACGGCAGCAAGGACATCAGAAGGCTCTCTGCCGGAACGCTCAGCAGCTTGCCGAAGCCGACGATAGGCTCCTCGCCTTCCATCTGTTCCGCCGATACCTAACCAAGCTCGCAACGCCGTCCGGTCACCTGGCGTGACGAGTAGATTGAGCAGGGCATAGCCCTCTGCAGCGGTGTCAGTCTTGAGCTGATCTTCAAGGAAGTAGCTCAGCGAATTCCGACCGAGCCGGATAAGCGAGTCACGGATACGATTTCCAATCACACGACGCGGCGTCAGAACGAGCGCTTGACCAGGTGGCAAGTCTGGGTGTCGGTTCAGGTAGGTATCAATGAATTCCGCGACCGCTGCCACTTCGTCATCGAGGGTTCGGTGCTGAACGATGAACAGATCGGCTGGCGGACGATGCGGATCGGGGCGAAGCGGCACTTCTCGACTGCGATTC
>DATEZA010000111.1:0-7187 GCA_035255945.1 Thermoanaerobaculia bacterium | reverse complement strand
TCGTGCGTGCGCGTGCCTACACGCACCTCGTGCGTGCGCGTGCCTACACGCACCTCGTGCGTGCGCGTGCCTACACGCACCTCGTGCGTGCGCGTGCCTACACGTACCTCGTGCGTGCGCGTGCCTACACGCACCTCGTGCATGCGCGTGCCCTACACGCACGCCGTGCGTGCGTGTGTAGGACAAGCTCTCAGCTTGTCGCTTCCTCGTAAAACACGCGTGCCGACACGTAGTAGATCCCTTTCGGCTGATCCGCCGGCGCGACGCTCTTCACGTCATCGATCGCGAACGGTTCCGGCTCGAGCTCGCGCACGAATGCGAGCGCTTCCTCCGGCGAATCGGCGACGGCGTCGACGCCGAGGTACACGCCGGGCGCGTGCAGGCGCAGGTTGAAGTGCTTCGCGTTGCTCGAGCGCTCCATGCGGACCTCGCGGATCGTCCAGAGGAGCGATTCGTTTCGCGTGCGCTGCCACCAATCGATGGCGAATGCGAGAAGCTCCTTGCGATCGTCGCCGCGCCGCTGACGGATCAGCGCAATCTCTGACGCGATGCTCGCGACGGCGTTCTGTCCTTCATCCTCGCTCGCGTCGCGCCAGACGTTGAGCGTACGCGTGCCGAGGTCTTCGGCTTCGCCGTCGCGTCCGAGTCCGTGCAGTGCTCTGACTCGCTGCGAGATCGCACGCAGCTGGATCTCGCGGCTTTCGTAATCACGGATTTTGTCGAGAAGCTGCAACGACCTCTCGTGGTCGTTTTGCCGCGACGCCACGATCGCGCGATTGAGGTCGATCTGCGACAGGTCCGAGCCCTCGCACGCTTCCGCGCGGTCGTACGCGAGCAGCGCCTCGTCGTAGCGCTGGAGGTCGGAGAGACAGCTGCCGAGGAGCTGCCAGTTCGGCCATGCGGCCGGAGCGAGGGCAAGACCTTCGCGCAGCACGCGGACCGCATCTCCATGCCGATCGAGTCCGGCGTACGCGAGTCCTTCGATCTCGAACGCGCCGATGAAATTGAGCTTCCGAAGCTTGCGGCCGATCTTCAGCGCGTCGCCGAACGATCTCTCTTCGATCAGCTCCCAACCTTCGTCGTACAGCTTCGACGCGCGTGCCTCGCGGCGGTCGCGGAAGAAGGTGAGGAGGTTCATTGACGGGAGGTGCGGGTCCAATCGTGAATGGTTAGATCGACCGCCGAGGAATTCTCTTCTTTTCGCTGCGAAATCGAGGCGCCATACTGCAATTCGCCGGCAACGATGACAGAGGTCGCGACACGCTCCCCTCCGAGTGCGACCAGACGGCTCAGCAAATCGGGATCACGCGCGACGATCCGAAAACAATGATTCGTATCGAGCAGAAGCAAAGCTCAGAACCTGCTCTTCGTCCGACTCGCTGCGACGACCTTCATCACGTCCTCGAGATCATCGCCCTTCCATCCGGCGGCGCTTCGCGCGACGTTTCGTGCCGTCGATCGCGCAAGCTTCGTCTTTCGCGAAGGCTTCATCGGTTCGCGGATCGTTTTCGCGGAGGCGCTGTTGCTCTTCGTCATGAAGTCGAACAAGTTTCGCACACTAAGCTCGTCGAGGCGGATCGCGCGGATCGGTGTTCCGCCCGTTGCATCCCGAATCGGGAGGAGCGATCTCGACGACATATTTGCCCGTGCCGGAGATGAGGGCGGCAACGATGAAAACCGCGCCGAGCATCACGGCAGCCACCGCGACAACGCACTCGCCAGCGCCTCGGGCTCGACCGGCTTGAGGATTTGATCGTCCATGCCCGGCGCCGGCGTGTCGTCGGCGGTCATCGCGATCACCGGAATGCGCGCCAGTCCGGGCGACGACTTGATCCTTCGCGTCGTCTCGATGCCATCCATCTCCGGCATCTGCACATCCATGAACACGAGGTCGAATTGCGACTTCGATGCGAGATCGACAGCCTCCCGTCCGCTCGACGCGGTTGTCACCGAGACGCCCTGTCCCTGCAGCAGCTCCTGCGCGACCTGGCGGCAGATCCAGTCGTCATCGACGACGAGCACGTTGCGCGACGACGTGCCTGATTCGTACGCGTACTCGACTGCGAGGTGCTCGCGCATCTTCGTGAATATGGTCGATTCGCGGAATGGCTTTGCGACGAAGTCGTCACAACCGGCGGCGAGGATGTCGGCGCGCTCATGCTCCAGCGCGCTCGCGGAGAGCGCGATGATCGGGACGCGCGCGAGGCCTTCCGACGCTTCGCGCGCGCGGATGCGCCGCGTGACTTCGAGGCCGTCGATGCCCGGCATCCGCTTGTCCATCCAGATGAAATGCGGTTGCCACGACTCCCACGATGCGAGCGCTTCTTCGCCGCTCGCCGCAGCGCGCACGTCGAAGCCGACTGCGCCGAGGAGCCGGGTGAGGACTGTGCGATTGAGTGTGGTGTCATCGACGACGAGCACGCGCACCGGCGGCTGATTCGGTGCGAGCGATGCAACGCGCCGCCGGTCTTTCGATTCGGCGAGTGCTTCGAGTGCCGCCTCAGGCAGCGCAACATCAACCGTGAACTGAGACCCGCGCCCTGCGCTGCTTACCACGGTAATGTCGCCGTTCATCAGGCGCGCGAGATCGCGCGACAACGCGAGTCCGAGTCCCGTTCCTTCTTTCGTGCGCTGTCCGCTGTCCGTTTGCGAGAACGGCTCGAAGAGTCGCGGCAGCTCCGACTCGTCGATGCCGGGACCGGTGTCCTCGACATCGAATCGCGCGCGGCCATCGAGCCACGCAACGCGCAACGTCACGCTGCCCGCGGTCGTGAACTTCACCGCGTTGCCGGTGAGATTCAGCAGGATCTGCCGCAACTTGCCCTGATCGCCGACGACCGCGCGCGGCAACGTATCGCGATCCAGATCGCACACCAGCTGCAGATTTTTTTCTTCGGCGCGCACGCGCAGCACGTTCTCGACATCGCGCACGAGCGTGACGAGATCGAATGCCTCCTGCTCGAGCGTCACCCGTCCCGCTTCGATCTTCGAGAGCGAGAGCACGTCGTTGATCAGGCCGAGCAGATGCTCGCCGCTCTTCATGATGATCTCGAGCCCTTCGCGGTCTTCGGCGTCGCGATTTTTGCGGCGCGTGAGCAGCTGCGCGAAGCCGAGGACGCCGTTGAGCGGCGTGCGGAGCTCGTGCGACATGTTGGCCAGGAACGCGCTCTTCGCGCGGCTCGCGGCGAGTGCGCGCTGTTCCGATTCGCGCAGCTCCGCGGTCCGTTCGCGCACCGTCGCTTCGAGCATTTCCGCGCGCCAATGCAACGCGTGCACGCGCAGGCGCATGACCGCGTAGATCAAACCGATCAGCAGCGCCAGCATCGCGATGCGCGCGGGGATCGTCTCGTACCAGAACGGCGGGATGTCGATGCTCGCGACGAGCGGCTGCGTCCAGAGCTCCGTCCCTTCGACGCGCGCCTGCACTTCGACGCGCCAGTTGCCGGCGCCGAGGTTTTCGACGTCGAGGTGGTTCTCGCTGGACGGCGCGGACCACGCGTCGCGCAGCCGCGGCACGCGCACGCGGTACTGCAGCGGATGCGAGCCGAGCCACGCCGCGGACCACGCAAGGTGCAGTGCGCGGTCGCGCGCAACGGGCGGCGATTTCCAGCGCAGCGTCAGCGGCGGTGGCGGCAGCGTCGTGACTTTCGGATCGAAACGAGCGAGGCCGCCCATCGTCGCGACGTAGACCATGCCGTCGTCATCGACCACCAGTCCGTTGAGATTGCACTCCTCCTGCAGCAGTCCTTCGCGCGAATCCCACGTGCGCCAGCGGCCGTCGAGATAGCGTCCGACGCCCGCCGAGCCACCGGCCCAGATCGCGCCGTCCTTGCCGCGGCCGAGGGAGTAGACCGTCTGGCCGGGCACGCCGTCGGCGTCCGTCATCTTCATCCATTGATTGTTGTGCAGCAGCGCGACGCCGCCCGTGCCGCCGGCCCACACGTCATCGCCGGCGAAGAGAATCGCGTTGATCGATTCCGGGATCTGCGGCGATTTCAGATGTTCCGCGCCGTTCGCGCGAAAGACGGTGATGCCGCGCAATGTCGCGACCCACAATTCGCTGCCGCGCCACTTCATGTCGCGCACGTGCATGTTGTCGAGCTCGCGATTGATCGCGCCGGCGGGATGCCACGCGCCGTTCGCATCGCGCATCAGCACGCCCATCGTCGAGCTGCCGGCGTACCAGACGTGATCGGGACTCTCGAACAGTCCCATCACGAAGCCGCCCGGCATCTTCAGGACTTGTTTGAACGGCTGGCCCGGCTGTGCTTCGAAGATGCCGAAGCGCGTGCCGGCGATGAACATGCCGGGCTTCGGCTCGACCGCCGCGCGCACGTCTTCGGTGATGCCGTCCTTCGCGTCGAAGACGCGGAAGGAGCCGTCGTCATTGAGTCGAATGAAACCGCTCTGAAAGATCGCCACGAGGAGCGAGTGCGGTGTCGCGCCGCGTGCGACGCCGAATCCGGCGATCGGTGTGGCGACGGGATTCGACGGATCGATGGTGGTGCGATGCGACCACGGCTCGCCGACCCATTGCGCCATGCCGATGGCGTTGAGTCCGAACCAGACGCTCCCTTCGCGATCGCCGAGGAGCGACATGATGCCCGCTTGGAACGGACCGGCGCGGACGTCCCACACGGTCCATGGTGTGTCTGCGTTGCCGAATGCGACGTGTCCGCCGTACGCACCCGCCCAGATGCGCCCCTTGCGATCCTCCGCCATCGACCGAAACGCCCCCCGCGGCCACGGGGCGAATGCGGCCTGATGCCAAACGCCGTCCCCGTTCGTCCAATGCACCGTCCCCGCAAGCGTCGCCACCCAAACCTTCCCATCGTGCGCCACGATCATCACACTCGGCCGCGGGAGTGCGGCAGCTTGCTGCCGCCCTCGGATTGCGGCAGCTTGCTGCCGCCGATAAACATTGTTCTCCGTCGCGATCCAGAGCGATCCATCCGCCCCGCTCGCAATCAACACCGCCGGCACACTCACCTGCTGCCGCCATTGATCGCCATCGAGCGACCAAAGTGAACCATCCAGATCATTCATCCAGAGCGTGCCGTCTTTCGTCTCCGCGAGCGACACCGCCCCTTTGCGCGTCGGCACGAGACGCCACGACGTGCCGTCGAATATGTGCACGCCCGCCGGCGACGCGATGTACACGCCCCCTTTGCGCCGCGCGACGATCGTCCCGATCAATCCCCGCACCGGCGCGCCCGGCACGTCGGGCACCGGCGTGATGTCGCGGCCGTCGTACGTCGCCGCGCCGTCGAGCGTGCCGATCCAGAGCACGCCGTCGTTGTCCTGCGCCATCGCCACGACCGACGACTGCGGCAGTCCGCGCCACTGCGCCTTGCCGAACATGCGGTACGCGCGCGTCGGGCACCATTCGTCCGCCGCGAAGAGAGGAATCGCGCAAAACACGAGCACGGCGAAAAGGACACGGCGGGACATCGGGATCAATTGAGTGTACGGGATAACCTGAAGTGTAGGACAAGCTCTCAGCTTGTCCCCGCGTTCTCCGGCTCTCGCCTGAGTACCGAGGCAAGCTGAGAGCTTGCCCTACACTTCGCGTGCGATGAAGTGGCGGGAGTTTCACGAAAAGTACGCGCGGCTGTTCTGGGCTTTGCATTCGGCGTGGGCGCTCATCAGCGGCATCGCCGTCCTCGTGCTCGCGCACAACCGCTACGGATTCCTGCGCTGGGTCGTGCTCTTCATCGCCCTGACGTGGGGCTCGACGCTCTTCTTCTCGCGCATCGCCATCGATGAGTCGTCGCGCGCGCTGCGATTCGCGCAGAGCGTGGTGTCGTACCTGATGCGGGTCATGTATCAGGAAACGCTCTTCTTCCTGATCCCGTTCTACTTCTACTCCGCGACGTTTCCGTCGTGGAACTTTCTCTACGTCATCGCGCTCGCCGCGCTCGCGGTGCTGTCGTGCTTCGATCTGTTGTTCGATCGCCTGCTGCGCGAGCATCGCTGGTTCTCCACCAGCTTCTTCGCGTTCGTCAGTTTCTCCGCGCTGCAGTTTTTTCTGCCGCTGCTGCTGCGCACGCGCATCGACAACAGCGAGTACCTCGCCGCCGCGATCTCCTTCCTTGCCGCTCTCGCCCTCGCCCGCCGCCTCGGCGATCTCCGCGAACGCCGGCGCTTGATCGCGATCGCGATTGCGTTCGCCGCCGTGCTGATCGGCGTGCGCGTGTTTCGTCCGCTGCTGCCGCCGGTCCCGCTGCGCATGACGCGGCTGCGCATTTCGGGCGCGCTCAATCCGCGGACACTCGAGGCGCCGCGCGATTTCGAGCAGGAGATCCCGGCGAGCGAGCTGCGGCGCGGACGCATCTACGCCGTGGCGACGGTCTTCTCCCCGCAGCGCATCCCCGTGCGGCTGCAGATGCGCTTCATCGAGAACGGCAAAGTGCTGCGCCAGTCGCGCAACCTCGACCTTACCGCCCGCCCGGGAGGATTCCGCATCTGGGATTCGGTGAAGCCGGTGGGCAATAACGCTTCGATTCGCATCGAAGTGTGGTCGGCAGGGCAGTTGCTCGGGAAGAGGACGGTGAGGGTGGTCGATGGAGCGCGGACGTCCCGTCCGCAGTCGCTGGGCGTCTCGCCCGGCGACTACTTCGTGATCGGGCGGGACGCCCGATCACTGCGGGCAGGGATGCCCGCGCTCCGATAGCGGTAGCGCTGCTCGAACAGGGACGCGACCAGGTTATCCACCGGGGCGTAATCGTCGGTGAGGAGGGGCGGGTGGCGGGCGGCGAGGTACTTCGTGAGGGCAACTGACTCGACTGCATCGATGCCTGCGCGGCGCTGCTGCACGAACGGCGTGACCTCCGTCGATGCGACGACGACGAACGTCGCTTGCGTGTCCGCGATCGTTGCGGGCCATTCGCCGAGGAGGGCGACGTTTTTGTCGCCGAACACGGAGCGGATCGTGTTGACGTACGCGGGGAGGAGCTCGCCGCGCTGGTAGTTGTCGATCACGTTGGCGGCGACGAATCCGTTGCGATCGAGCAGGCGCGCTACATCCGCATTGAACTCCTTCGTCGTGAGGTGGAACGGGATAGAGAGGTCGTTGAACGCGTCGCAGAAGATCGCGTCGTATTTCGCGTGCGCGTTCATCACGAACCACCGCGCGTCGGCGTTGATCGTGTGAATGCGTCCGCGCGGATTCACGCCGAGGTATTCGT
>DATEZA010000110.1:0-19993 GCA_035255945.1 Thermoanaerobaculia bacterium | reverse complement strand
ATGTAGTTTGCGTTGAGCACCGCGAGCTGCGCGATGCGCCGCAGCCCCTGCGGACCCATGGAGCGGATGTACGTCAGCGCGCGAACGAGCACGTTGAAGTTGCCGTTGAACGCGCGCATCCGGCCGATCGAATCCGGATGGCTGAAGTCGAGATAGAACGTTCCATCCTCGCGGCGCTCGACCGTCGGCGTCGGAAGGTACGGCACCAGCTTCTCGGAGACGCCGACCGGACCGGCGCCGGGACCGCCGCCGCCGTGCGGCGTGGAGAAGGTCTTGTGCAGGTTGGAGTGAATGACGTCGATGCCCATGTCGCCGGGCCGCGCGATGCCGACGAACGCGTTGAGGTTCGCGCCGTCGCAGTACAGATACGCACCCTTCGCGTGAAGGATGTCGGCCATCGATTTGATGTCGCTCTCGAAGACGCCGAGGGTGTTCGGGACGGTGATCATCAGCGCGGCGACGTCTTCGGTGACCGCCGCTTCGAGCACCGACAGATCGACCGTTCCGCGATTGTTCGACTTGAGCTCTTTGATCTCGTATCCGGCGAACGCCGCGGACGCGGGGTTGGTGCCGTGCGCGGAATCGGGGATGAGGATGTACTTGCGCGCGTTGCCGCTCTTCGCCAGCGCTTTGTGCACCATCAGGATGCCGGTCAGCTCGCCGTGCGCGCCGGCGACCGGCTGCAAGGTGACGCGCGGCAGGCCGAAGATTTCCTTCAGCGTCTGCTCGAGCCACCAGAGCAATTCGAGGTTGCCCTGCACCTGGTGATCGGGCTGGAGCGGATGCGATTGGGCGAACCCGGGAGTGCGCGCGATCTCCTCATTGATGCGCGGATTGTGCTTCATAGTGCACGATCCGAGTGGGTACAATCCTGCATCAATCGACACGTTCAGCTGCGAAAGTCTTGTGAAGTGACGAATTACGTCGACCTCGGAGACTTCCACTTCATCCGCAATTTCGTCCCGCATGGGGATCGACAGCTCCTGCTCCGGAACGTCGAGCGCCGGCAGCTTGTAGCCGCGGCGGCCCTTTTTGGAGTGTTCGAAGATGAGGCCTTCACGGATTTTCATCTGCGCTCCCGGGAGATCGCCGCACTGAGCGCGGAGACGAAGTGGTCGAGGTGCTCTTTCGTGTGCAGCTCCGTCACGGCCATCAGGAAGTCGTTGTTGAAGCCTTCGACGAAGTCACCGAGGGCGATGCCGCCGAGAATCTTTTCGTGCTCCAGATCGGCGAGGATCTCGGATGCGATGAACGGCGTGCGAACGACGAACTCGTTGTAGATCGGACCGGAGAACGGCAGCTCGACACCGGCGATCTGCGCGAGCCGATCGCGCAGATACGCAGCCTTCTGCGCCGATTGCATCGCCACTTCGCGCAGGCCTTCCTTTCCCATCAGCGAGAGATACATGTTCGCGGCGAGCGCGATCAGCGCTTCGTTCGTGCAGATGTTCGAAGTCGCTTTGCCGCGGCGGATGTGCTGCTCGCGCGTGGCGAGCGTGAGCACGTACGCGCGGCGGCCGTCGACATCGACCGTTTCTCCGACGAGCCGGCCCGGCATGTGACGCTTGAGCGCATCGCGCACGACCATGAAGCCGACGTACGGCCCGCCGAACTGCGGCGGAATGCCCCACGCCTGGCCTTCACCGACGCAGATGTCGAAGCCGTGCGGTCCCGGCGGCTGAAGGATGCCGAGCGACGTCGCTTCCGCGATCACCGCAATCCGCGTCAGTCCTTCGGTTGCCTGCGCGACGGCGTCGTAGTCCTCGATGACGCCGAGGAAGTTCGGCGACTGCACCGCGATCGCGAATGCGCCGTCGCATGCGCCGCGCAGCTCGTTCAGATCGACGCGTCCGTCGGCCGTCCAGCCGACTTCGACGATCTCCAGCCCGAGGTTCTGCATGTACGTCCGCACGCTTTCGCGGTAGTGCGGATGGACGGACTTCGCGATGACGACCTTCGTCTTGTTCTTGTGCATGCGCTCCGCGAGGAGCACGGCTTCACACAGCGCGGTCGAGCCGTCGTACAGCGATGCGTTCGCGACATCGAGCCCGGTCAGCAGGCACTGGTGGGTCTGATATTCGAAGATCGACTGCAGCGTTCCCTGCGACACCTCGGGTTGATACGGCGTGTACGCAGTGAGGAACTCGGCGCGCAGCAGCAGCTGATCGATGCACGCCGGCTGGTAATGCGCGTACGCACCGCCGCCGAGAAACGATGTGTGATCCGCGGCCGTCTTGTTCTTCGCCGCGAGCGCGCGGAAAAAGCGCCGCGTCTCGATCTCCGACCACGGGCCGGGGATGTTCAGCAGCGCGTCGAGCTTGACGCTGTCCGGAATCGTGTCGAACAGGCGATCGACGGAATCGACGCCGATGACGTCGAGCATTTCGCGGACGTCTTCGGAGGCGTTGGGGATGTAGCGGTGTTGGGAGGTAAGGGGATCAGGGAGCGACATCAGTGGCCGGCTTCAGTTTGAATGTACTCTTCGTACTCTTCCGCGTTCATCAACAGCTCGTCCATCTCGCTCGCATCGGTGAGACGGATCCTCACCATCCAGCCGTCGCCGTACGGGTCGGTATTCACGAGCTCCGGTTTGTCGGCGAGCGCTTCGTTCACTTCGACCACTTCGCCCGAGACGGGCGAGAACAGCTCGGAGACGGCTTTCACCGACTCGATCGATCCGAGCTCGTCGCCGGCTTCGAGTTGCGTGCCGACCTGCGGCAGCTCGACGAACACGACGTCACCGAGCTCCTTCTGCGCGTAGTCGGTGATGCCGATGGTCCCGACACCGTCCTTCTCATCGAAGTGCACGTATTCATGGCTCTTCGCGTACTTACTGTCCAAGGGGGTGCTCATCGCTGCTGCTCCTGTTCTTCACCAGATCCTTCGTCAGTTCGTTCCTCAGGATGACGCCCCGCGTCATTTCGCGCGCTTGTAGAACGGGGTGGGGACGACGCGCGCCCGAGTCTCTTTCCCTCGGATCAGGACCATGAACTCGGTGCCGGGCGCCGATTTGTCGAGCGGAAGATATGCGAGTCCGATTGCTTTTTTCAATGTCGGCGAATGCGTCCCGCTGGTGACGACGCCGATCTCCTGACTGCCGTCCACCACCGGGTATCCGTGACGTCCGATGCCGCGATCGACCATCTCGAATCCGACCAGCTTTCGCCGCGGTCCTTCGCTTTTTTCGCGCTGCAGCACGTCGCGGCCGTTGAAGTCGCCCTTTTCGATTTTCACGATCCAGCCGAGGTCCGCTTCGAGCGGCGTGGTGGTGTGATCGATGTCGTTGCCGTAGAGCGCCATCTTCGCTTCGAGGCGGAGCGTGTCGCGCGCGCCGAGGCCGCACGGTTTCGCGCCGAGCTCGATCAGCTTCTTCATGAGGCGCGGTGCGTCGCCCGGATCGACGAAGATCTCGAATCCGTCTTCGCCCGTGTAGCCGGTGCGCGAGAGGATCGCCTTCATGCCGTCGACGTTGCCGTGTGCGAACGCGTAGTACTTCAGCGGTGAGAGGTCGATGTCCGCGATCGGCTGCAGCAGCGCGAGGGCGCGCGGTCCCTGCAACGCGAGCAGCGCGTAATCATCGCTGCGATTCGCGAGCTCGACTTCCATCCCCTTCGCGCTCTCCTGGAACCATTCGAAGTCTTTGTCGATGTTCGATGCGTTGACCACCGCGAAGTAATCGTTGTCCGCGTTCTTGTAGACGAGGAGGTCGTCGACGAAGGTCGCGGTCGGATAGAGCAGACCGTTGTACTGCGCGCGGCCGTTGACGATTTTCGAGACGTCGTTGCACGTCGCCGACTGCAGCATCTGCAGCGTGTCGGGGCCGCGAAACGTGAATTCGCCCATGTGCGAGACGTCGAAGAGACCGGCGTTCGTGCGCACCGCTTCGTGCTCCTCGAGGATGCCCGAATACTGCACCGGCATTTCCCATCCGCCGAAATCGACCATCTTCGCGCCGAGCTCGTGATGGACTGCGTTGAGAGGTGTTTTCTTCATGGCGGCGGACACGCTAGCACGGGAGTTGCTGAATTAGGATGCCTGAGCAGTGCATCTTTGCTTTCAGCCCGGAGGCCTTTTGCACCGTCATCGTTCAGCCCTTCTGCCGATCATCAGCGTCGTGCTGTTGTTCGCTCCTTCGCCTCTCTTTTCGCAGTCGATGGACGTGATCACCGTGGCCGGCAGCACCGCCGGCGGCGGCTACGTCGACGCGACCGGTACGAGTGCGCGATTCTCCGCTCCGCGCTCGGTCGTCGCCGATTCGGCCGGCAACGTGTTCGTCTCCGATCACGGCAATCACGTCATCCGCAAGATCACGCCGGCGGGCCAGGTGTCGACGTTCGCCGGGCTGGCCGGCTCCATCGGCGGAGAGGATGGATCGGGTTCGGCCGCGCGTTTCAACTTCCCCGGCGGACTGGCCATCGATGCGAACGACAACGTCTATGTCGCCGACACGAACAATCACACCATCCGCAAGATCACGCCGGCCGGTGTGGTCACGACGATCGCCGGCACTGCCGGAAAAAGCGGAAGCACCGATGCGGACGGCTCGGCCGCGCGGTTCCTTTTCCCGGAAGGCGTGGCCGTCGACCAGAGCGGCTTCGTTTACGTGGCCGACACGAGCAACCATACGATCCGGCGCATCGCGGGATTGAACGCCACGGTCACGACCTTCGCCGGACTGGCCGG
Source organism: Thermoanaerobaculia bacterium (assembly GCA_035255945.1). Taxonomy (GTDB): domain Bacteria; phylum Acidobacteriota; class Thermoanaerobaculia; order Gp7-AA8; family Gp7-AA8; genus JAJPHC01. Next base: position 15,310 of record DATEZA010000110.1, on the reverse strand, counting down.
CGTCAGCGGCTCGGAGGACGGCACCCAGGGCAACTCACCCTCGCCGAAGCTCCGCTTTCCGGTCGATCTCGCCGTCGACGCCAACGGCGATCTGTACGTCGCGGACACCTTCAACCACACGATTCGCAAGGTGACGAGAGAGAGAGTCGTGACGACCGTCGCCGGTGATCCGTTCACCAGCGGCTCCAACGACGGCACCGGCAGCGCCGCGCATTTCAGCAACCCGTGGGGGATCGAAGTCTCGGCGGCCGGCGACATCTGGATCGCCGACACATCGAACAATGAGATCCGGAGGATGACGCCCGCAGGCGTGGTCACCACTGCCGGCGGTGTGCCGAACACAGTCGGCGTGCGGAACGGCGCGCTGTCGCAGGCGCGCTTCACCACACCCACCGGGCTGGCCTTCGATCGCAGCGGCAATCTCTACGTCGCCGACCAGGACAACATGGTCGTTCGGAAGGTCTCGACGACGCTCGACACGACGACGCTGGCAGGGTCGTCTCCGCAGTCCGGCACGGACGACGGTTTCGTCAGCTTCGCCCGTTTCTTCCTCCCGCAGCAGCTCGCATTCGACCGTCTCGGCAATACGTTCCTCACCGATTCTTCACACACGATCCGGAAGATCGACAACGACGGCAACGTGTCGACGTTCGCCGGTTCGCCGAAAAATCAGGGGAAGACCGACGGCACGGGCTCCGCAGCCCGCTTCTTTTTTCCATCCGGCATTGCGGTGGACGCGAACAACGTGGTGTGGGTCAGCGATACCGAGAACCACACCATCCGCAGGATCACGAGCGACCGCAACGTGACGACCGTCGCCGGTGTCGCCGGTGTGACCGGCAAGGCCGATGGTCTCGGAGCGCAGGCGAAGTTCAACGAGCCCTGGGGCCTCGCCTTCGACGATCGCGGAAATCTCTTCATCGCCGACGCGTCCAATCACCTCATCCGGGTGATGGATCCGGGCGGCGTGGTCACGACGTTCGCCGGCTCCGGTTCGCCCGGCGCGTTCGACGGTTCTGCGCTGAGTGCGTCGTTCAACTTCCCGCTCTCCGTGGCGGTCGATTCCAGCCGGAACATTTACGTTGCCGACTGGGGAAACGACACCATCAGAAAGATCACGCCCACCGGCATAGTCTCGACGCTCGCCGGAAAAGCGGGATTCAGCGGCTCGGCCGATGGAACCGGCAGCAACGCCCGCTTCGACGGACCGTACAGCGTGGCGATCGCGCCGGACGGAGCTCTTTTCGTGGCCGACGAGAACAATCACACCGTCCGGCGCGTGACGCAGGCGGGAGTGGTGACCACCGTCGCCGGCCGTCCCGGCTCGCCCGGCAACGTCGATGGAACGGGAAACGCCGCGCGGCTCTTCACTCCACAGTCCGTCACCACAGACTCCATCGGACGGGTGTGGATCTCCGATACGTACAACCACGCGCTGAAGATCGGCACGCTGACGGCGCCGCGAATCGCATTTTTCAGAGCCACTCCCGACGTGCTTTCCGCCGCCGGCTCATCGACGCTCTCGTGGTCCACGAGCGACGCCACGTCGGTTGTGATCACGCCGAATCTCGGGCCTGATGTCGGCGCCGTCGCCGCAAGCGGCACGCGCGTCGTGAACGTAACGCAGACGACGCAATACACGCTGGTGGCCACCGGGCCGGGCGGCAGCGCCACCGCGACGGTCACGGTCTACGTCGGCTCCGTGCCGGCGCGGCGGCGTCCATCGCGGTAACATGAATTCGGGAGCGCGGGCGTGAAGACTGAGATCGGTGACTTTCTCGACTACCTGACGTACGAGCGCAACGTCTCGATCAACACCATCGAGGCATATCGCGACGACCTCGAATCGTTCACCGGCTTCCTCTGCAACGACTACTTCACCATCGGCCGCGACCTCGTCGAGCTGCCGCGCGTCGATCACCTCACCATTCGCGCCTACCTCGCGCACCTCGCGCGCCGCAAGCTCGCTCGCTCGTCGATCGCGAGACATCTCTCCGCGCTCCGCACGTTCTTCAAGTACCTCATGCGCGAAGGCGTGGTGGAGATGAATCCCGCGCGCAGCGTAGCCACACCGCGCCGCGAGAAACACCTCCCCGCCGTGATGCAGACCTCGGACATCGCGCTTTTGCTGGAGCAGCCCGATCTCTCGACGAACCTCGGCATCCGCGATCGCGCCTGGATGGAGCTGCTGTACGCATCGGGCCTGCGCATCGGCGAGCTGGTCGGCATCGATCTCGATGACATCGAGCTGCGCGCCCGACTGGTGAAGGTGCACGGCAAGGGATCGAAGGAGCGCATCGTTCCGTTCGGATCGAAAGCAGAAGAAGCGGTGCGCGCGTATCTCGCGGTGCGCTCCGCCGCGGCGGATGAAAACGCGTTGTTCGTCAACTATCGCGGCGAACGGATCACCACCCGCAGCGTGCGGCGTCTGTTCGAAGGCTACCTGCGCGATGCATCGCTCCGCGCCGGCATCTCCCCGCACACGATGCGGCATTCCTTCGCCACACACCTCCTGAATGCCGGCGCCGACCTGCGCGGAATCCAGGAGTTACTGGGGCACGCGTCGCTGTCGACGACGCAGAAGTACACGCACCTCAATGACTGGCAGTTGATCGCCGTGTATCGGAAAGCGCACCCGCGGGCGTGAGGCTCGCGCGCGCGCTGCACTTCCGCACTACCTTCGAAGGGAAACAGGCGAGGGAAGCATAAACTCGAGCCCGTGATGGAGTGCGGCAGCCATGCTGCCGCTGCCTCTCATACGGGCGGCCATGCCGCCCGCCCCCTCGCGCGGCATGGCCGCGCGGCTCCAAAGCGGCGGCATGGCCGCCGCACTCCTGCGGAACCCAGGAGTTGTTGGGGCACGCATCGCTGTCGACGACATGACTGGCAGTTGATCACCGTGATGGAGTGCGGCAGCCATGCTGCCGCTGCCTCTCCGACGGGCGGCCATGCCGCCCGCCCCTCGCGCGGCATGGCCGCGGTCGGCATAAACTTGACGCGTGATCCGGGCGATCGTCCACCAGGGATTCATCGGAGAAACAATCGAATACTTCGCCGTCGTCACCGGGCCTGACGTCGACCGGCGATTCTTTTTCGAGCAGATCTCCACCGGCCGCGGCGACGTGGTCCGCTACTTCGGCGGCAGCTCGGAGATCACCCTCAATCCGGAAGGCGTGCGCTTCCGCGGCAACGGCGGCATCTTCGGCGAGTACATGTTCGGCGGACATTTCCCGGTCGGCGATCTGCTCAACGACGAAGTGGTCAACCGTCTCGTGCTCTTCGGCGCCACCACCGATGCGCAGACGCACGAGCTGAAGTTCACGCTGCACACCGAAGGCTTCGAGACGTACGACAACCTCTTCCTGCAGGGGAACGCGGTCGCCAATTACTTCTTCTTCGTCGATGACCGCAAGCGCTTCTCCGACGTGACCGAACGCCAGGCGCAGACGCTGCGCAACGCGGGCAAGCTGCTCAAGCGCTCGCGTAAAGTGGGCGAAGGGAAGTTCATCGCGCTCGGCACGGAAGTGCTCGAAGCACTCGGCGAGCCGGAGACGACGATCGTCCTGCTGCGCGTCGTGCACCGCTCCAATCAGCGCTTCTCCGAAGCATCGCGCCACGCGTACGCGAATCACCGCTCGCTCGAACAGGTCGCACAGATCGCGAGCGACGGCGTGGAGACGTACCAGCGCGAACGGATCCAGATCGACGTCATCTATCACCATCCCGACAACCAGGAATTGATCAACGAGTACAAACGCATCCTCGCCTCCTGCGCAGGCTCGACGATCAACCCCTCGGCGCGCGCGCGGCTGATGCGCATCCGCACGCTCTCGCTGCGCAACGAAGTGCCGCTCTCCATCTTCGACACGCTCGAGGAGATCGTGCTGCAGGAGACGCGCGTCGCGACCGCGGAGCAGGAGCCCGACTACATCCAGTCCACCCGCGAGATCCTCGGCGGCTTCCTTCTCGGCAAGAACATCACGCGCAAGCTCTCCTCGCTCGACATGGTCCAGCTGATGGAGAACAAGCAGAAAGCGGGCGCGAATCGCGATCAGACGTTCGAGGAGCTGCTGCTCGATACCGGCCGCCTCATCGACGAGATCTCGCGCGAGGAAGAAGACTTCGAGCGCCTCGAATCGTTCGGCGAATTGATCACGCTCTTCGATCGCATCGACCACACCACGACGCTCGTGAACAAGCTCGCATTCATGGACGACGTCGAGCTCTCCGCCGAACAGGTCCGCTCGCTCCTCGGCAACATGCAAGTCTTCGAGAAGCTGCGGCGCGGCCTGTTCCAGCAGCTCTTCATCGATCCGATCGTGGCGAACGAATACGCGCTGTCGTATGGCAAGAAGAAGCTGTACGCGCTGACGCTCGGCCTGATCTCGATCGAGAACAACGAGGCGTCGATCGCGGATGTAGTCGAGTCGATCGTCGCGCTGAATCGGCACGAGCGTGCGTACTTCGCGGTCTACAAACTCGCGCGCCGCCGCATGATGAATTTCTATCTCGAGCTCAACACGCCCGAGGGACGGGAGACGTTCCGGCGCGAGATGCGCGACGAGATCTCGCGCGACGCGGAGCTGAAGGACCTGCACGACCTGATCAACGAGTCGCTGCTGGAGGACGTGATCACGAAGATCCGCCTCGAGGCGTTCTATATCAACCAATTGCTGCCGCGGATCATCGATGAGCAGGACGCGAGGCTGCGCAGCGACTTTCTCTCGAATTCGGGACTCGATCGCTTCCAGATCGAGGAGCTCGAGTCGGAGTACTTCGAGATGCGCGCCTTCCCGCCCCAAATGCTCGAAGCGCTCCAGCGTCCCGCGTAACGGAGTGCGGCGGCCATGCCGCCGCTGATTCCCACAAGGGCGGCCATGCCGCCCGCCCCGCGCGGCATGGCCGCGCGTCACGGAGCGGCGGCATGGCCGCCGCACTCCGGGGACACTGCTGTCCTCGGGAGCGATCACTTCCGCGGTCATTTGCACTCATCCAAGAGAGCACAGCCGTGGCAGCGGCCTTGCGAAGGGAGCGCGACAGGAGATTCGCCATGAAACGTTCGCTGCCGCTCTTCGCCTTCGTCCTCCTCGCTGCATGCGCCACCACGAAGCCCGCCTCGATGCCGGTCGATCCGGCGACCGATCCGACCATCATCGCCACCGTCAATGACGCCGCAGTGCAGGGCTCGATCGAAGCCGCACACGGCGCAGTCGTCGGCCGCAACATCGGCCGCGTCGCAGGCTTCGTCGCCGCGGTCTTCGGCGGATCGGATCACGAATGCCTGGACGAGACGATCGATCGCTATCGCGCCACACGTGATGCATTCACGCTCGCCGGCGCCGCGATCGGCTACGCGCACGGAGCGAAAGAAGGCGGCAAGCGCGGACTGGAAGTCGATCAGCGCTTCGCCGAGCTCCATGCGATGCAGGGCCTCACGCTCTATCGTCCGTATCCCGATATGATCGATGTGTACCTCGACGATCCCGCGCTGGTGAAAGACGTGAAGGCGGTGTTCGCCGGACATCAGGGCTGGATCATCGATGCCGGCGCGTCGCGCGATCGCGAGCAGATCGTGCTGCATTGCCAGTTAGGCGAGTTTGCGCCGTAACGCGCGCACTTTCGTCCGTCCGACCGGCAGCATCGTTCCATCCTCGAGCTCGACGAAGTAGCGCGAACCTTCACGCACGATCAATCGCCGCACGCGCCGCAGATCGACGATGTACGACTTGTGGATGCGATCGAAATGCGCGGGCAGGATCTCCTGCAGTTGATCGAGCAGCTTGTCGTGCAACACGGGCGGGCCGCTGCCGAGCACCACCTCGGACAGCGTGCCCGCTCCGCGCACGTACACGACATCATCGACCGGCACGAACTCGATCTCGCCGCGCTTGCGGATGCCGAGAAAACGCCGCGATGAGTCGCGCGTCGCGATGCGCGTCAATGCACGCTCGAGCCGCTCGCGCGTGAACGGCTTGGCCACGAAATCACGCACGCCGTACTCGAATGCTTCGAGCGCGCGATCGGAATGCGCGGAGACCACGATCGTCTCGAACTCGCCCGACGGACGGTTGCGAATCAGATCGAATCCTTCATCGCCTTCGAGATTGAGATCGAGGATCAGGATGTCGGTCTGTTCCTTCAGCGCCTCGCGCGCCTCGGACACACCAGCAGCGAGCGCGAATGTCGTTTCGGGCCCGAGGATCTCGCGGGTCAGGCGGGCGATACGGCGCGCGATGATCGCCTCGTCTTCCGCAACGACGACGCGCATCAAGCCGGCACGACGATGGTCGTTCGCCACCGGTCCTCCATCGCTTCCGATTGCAGCTGCCAGCCGCCGGGGAAGCTCTCTTCGAGCCGCGTTTTCACGTACCGAAGGCCGAGCCCTTCCCGTCCGTCGTGTGGCGCCGCCGACTCGGCGGCGAAGGCCGCCGGCGAGGTCGCCGGCGCCACACGATGACGAGAGAGCGGAGTGTCGAGCACGTATTTGCGATGCCCATTGCTGCGCGTCGCATCGAGCGTGAACACGATGCGCCGATCGCGATAACGATTGTGCGAGATCGCGTTCTCGATCAGCGTGTGAAAGATCGCGGGCGGGATCTCCGCCGCGTGATCGATGCCGCTCGTCTCGAGCTCGAAGCGCATGTCCTTGCGGTAGCTCATGATCGTGAGATGCGAGCGGCAGAGCTCGAGCTCGCGGCTGATCGGGATCGATGACGCGCCGGAGATCTCGTTGAGGATGCGCAGCTCGCTCGCCAGCGCATCGAGAAATCGCGCCCCTTCGACCGGCTCCGCTTCGATCCACTCGATCGCTGCAGTCAGTGTGTTCATCAGGAAATGCGGCTGAATGCTGCGCTTGAGCAATTCGATCTCGAGCCGCGCGGCGCGCAGCTGCTGGTGCCGCAGCTTCAGCGTCAGCGACAACAGCAGGCAGGCGATCAGCAGCACGAATGCGAGGAAGAACGTGCGGTCTCCGAACGAGTAGCCGCCGCCGCTGACGAGTGCGGCGGCGAGCGCGAGGACGCCGATTGCGGCCGGGATGTCGCGCCGTCCGCGTACGATCGCCGCGAGCGACGCCGCCACTCCGACCGCGAACATCACCAGGCAGCGCGTGTCGAACGTGATCGGCGCCATCGCGATCGCACACAACGGAATCGCGATCGCCGCAGCCCACGCGCGCGGCTTCGGCACCGACAACTCGAGCACGAAAAAGAGCGGCAGCAGAAACGCAACGACGAGCGTCAGCGCATTGATGATCTGCAATCGAACGATGTGCCACGCGTAGGGATAGCCGAACAGCCAGCGATAGCTCTCCGCGATGACCAGCAGCGATGCGGCGAAGCAGAGCAGCGCGAAGACGAGCAACGACGACTGCCGTCCCGCCGCGAACCACATCGCGAAAAAGTAGATGCCGATGACGAGGAACACACCGAGGGCGGCGAGCGAAAAGACCTGGGAGACGATGCGGCTGCGGGTCATCGTCGCGTAATCGCCGACTGCGATGCCGTAGACGAAATAGCTCGGACGCACATCGCGCGGCGGACGGGCGCGGATGAGCAGCGAATGCGCGCCCGGCGTGCCGTCGACGACGTAGAAGTTGTCGATGCGGCCGCCGTGTCCGATCAGCTTGCCGTCCCAGAACACGTCGAGATCCGAGAGCATTGAGACCCAGAGGCCGATTGGGCGCGCGGACGTCTCGTCCGCAGTCGGTGGCCGTCCCGGCCGGCGACTTGTATCCGCAGTCGCCTCTGCGCCGCCGGGCGAGACGCCCGACGGCTGCGGACGGGACGTCCGCGCTCCGAGGACGATTTCTTTGCGCAATTCGAAGGGCTGCGGAGGGAGCGTGTAGATGAGTTGCGTCGATGTGCGGCCGCCGATCGTCACGTCGGCGTAATCGAAAACGCGTGCGCCGCCGAGCCGCTCGGAAAGATTCGGCGGTTGCAGGAACGTGATCAGAAGTAAGAGGAGCATGAGCCGTTCATTTGCCGCGGCGAGCAGTTCACGACCGCGGCGCGCGCGAATCGCTCATCGCTTTCGACAATGATGCGCATGAAACGACTCTTCGTCATCCTCGCACTTGCGCTGCCGCTCTTCGCCGCCGACGATCTCGCGAAAAAAATCGACGCCTACGTCGCGCCATACGTGCACGAAAACACATTCAGCGGCGTGGTGCTGATCGGCAAAGGCGACGACATCGTTTTCGCGAAGCCGTACGGCATGGCGAACTACGAGTTCAACGTGCCGCTGGCCGTCGACACACGCTTCCCCATCGCCTCGATCACCAAGATGTTCACCAGCGCGATCCTCGCGCGCCTCGAGGAGGAGAACAGACTCTCGCCGAACGACCTGCTCGCGAAGTGGGTCCCCGATTTTCCGTCGGCGGACAAGATCACGGTCCAGCACCTCGCCAACCACAAATCGGGCATCCGCGATCCGCAGGACCTGCGGCGCATCATCCGCGCGAACATGACCACCGCGGAGGTCGTCGACGTGCTGAAGAAGAAGCCGCTCGGCAGCGCGCCGGGCGAGAAGTACTCGTACACGACCGCGAACTACGCCGTGCTCGCGCACATCATCGAGCGCGTCACCGGGCGGACGTACGCCGAGGTCATTCGCGATTACGTCTACACACCCGCGGGGATGAAAGATTCGGGCGAGCTGTCGACGACGAGCGTCGTCCCGCGACTCACCACCGGCTACATGGCGAATCCGTTCGGGCCGGGGATGTCGGTGTGCGGACCGGAAGACACGTCGTGGAAGACCGGCGGCGGCTCGTCGTACTCCACCGCGCGCGATCTGCAGCGATTCATGCGAGCGTTCTACGGCGGCAAGCTGTTCAAGACGAAACCGATCGATGTGTGGCCGACATCGAAGATGCTCGAGAAAACGATCTCGCGCGCCAGCGGCTCGTTCCCCGGCGCCAACGCAGGCATCATCTATTTCATCGACGACGATGTCGCGATCGCAGTGATGTCGAACACCTACTCGCCGGTCGCCGGCTCGATCGCAGGCGATGTCGCGGCGATGTACTTCGGCAAGCCGTACACGAATCCGCAGCCGCCGAAGTACACGAACGCCGCGTTCGACAAACGGCTCATCGGCACATGGCTCCTCGAAGGCTTCCCCGACGGGTTCAAGATCGGCGAGCGCGGCGGACGCGGCCTCGTCGTCTGGAACGAGATCCGGCAAGGCGCGCTGCTGCCGGTCGAAGGCGGCTGGTTCACCCCGTTCGACTGGGGCACGATCACGTTCAAGGACGATCTCAGCGAAGGAACGATGGTTACTCCGTGGGCGGCAGGACCTTTGAAGGTGACACGAACGAAGTGAACCGGTTACTGGGTTGCTGGGTTACTTGGTTGCTGGGTACCCAGTAACTCAGCAACCCAGTAACCTAGCAACCCATGACCAACCGCCTCGCCAACGAATCCTCCCCCTACCTCCTCCAGCACGCACACAACCCGGTCGACTGGTTTCCGTGGGCCGGGGAGGCGTTTGCGAAGGCGCGCGCCGAGGACAAGCCGCTGTTTCTTTCGATCGGTTACTCGGCGTGTCACTGGTGCCACGTGATGGAGCGCGAATCGTTCGAGAGCGACGAGATCGCGGAGATCCTCAACGACCTTTTCGTGTCGATCAAAGTCGATCGCGAGGAGCGGCCCGACGTCGATTCGATCTACATGGAAGCGGTGCAGCTGATGACCGGACACGGCGGCTGGCCGATGTCCGTGTTCCTCACGCCCGAGGGGAAGCCGTTTTACGCAGGGACGTACTTCCCGCCCGATGACCGGCACGGAATGCCGGGCTTCCGTCGCGTGCTCGCGCACGTCTCGCAGGCGTATCGCACGCGGCGAGGCGATGTCGATGAGGCAGCGAAGGAAGTCACTGAGGCGATCGGAAAACGCTTCGCCGGATCGGGGGAAGGCTCGCCCGATCGCGAAGCATTGCAGCAGGCGGCCGCGCGACTCGCGCAGAACTACGATCCGCTGCACGGCGGTTTCGGCGGCGCGCCGAAGTTCCCGCCGTCGATGACGCTCGATTTCCTGATGCAGATCGACGAAGGCCGGGAGATCGTGGTCAACACATTGACGAAGATGGAGCGGGGCGGGATGTACGACCACGTCGGCGGCGGCTTCCATCGCTACTCGGTCGACGCGCGCTGGCTCGTGCCGCACTTTGAAAAAATGCTGTACGACAACGCGCTGCTCGCCCGCGTCTACACACGCGCCTGGCAGTGGACGAAGGACCCGCTCTTCGCCAGCACCGCGAACGACATCCTCGGGTACGTGCAGCGCAAGATGACGTCGCCCGAGGGCGGCTTCTACTCGTCGCAGGACGCGGACTCGGAAGGCGAAGAGGGAAAGTTCTACGTCTGGACGCGCGCCGAGGTGATGTCGATCCTCGGTGACGACGAAGGCCGCATTTTCTGCGCGGCATTCGACATCACCGAGCAAGGCAACTGGGAAGGCCAGAACATCCTCAACGTGCCGCGCGATCCGGCCGTCGTCGCCGCCGACCTCGGCATCACGGAAGAAAAACTGCGCGAGATCGCGGCGCGCGGACGCTGCAAGTTGTACGGCGTGCGCGCGCAACGCGTGGCGCCGGGACGCGACGACAAGATCCTCACCGGCTGGAACGGTTGGATGCTCGCGGCGTTCGCCGAGGCGCAGATCGCATTCGGTAAATACGAAGAGGTGGTTCAGAAAAGCGCCGAGTTCCTCATCAAGCGCAACGGCATGCGCACCGATCGCATCCCCGGACTGCTCGAGGATTACTCCGGCGCGGCGTGGGGACTCGTGCTCGCGTACGAAGCGCTGCACGAGCGCCGCTACCTCGATGCCGCCCGTCAACTAGTTGACCAGATCGTCGCGCGCTTCCACGACGACGAGCACGGCGGCTTCTTCGACACGCCGATCGACGGCGAGAAGCTCATCACGCGGCCGAAGGACCTGTTCGACAACGCGACGCCGTCCGGCAACTCCGTCACGTGCGAGCTGCTGCTGCGGATGGCCATCCTGTTCGGCAGCGAGGAGTACGCACGCCTCGCCACGCGCGCGATCGAGTCGGTCTTTCCGCTCGCGCAGCGCTACCCGTCCGGCTTCGGCTTCCTGCTCGGCGTCGCCGCCTGGCGCGCCGGCCAGCCGAAAGAAATCGCGCTGACCGGCAGCGACATCGCCGCATTCGAGCGCGTGATCGGCGAGACGTTCATCCCCCACCGCGTGCTCGTCGCCGGCGAAGAATCGATGGATCTGCCGCTGATGGAGGGGCGTCCGCACGACCGCACGATGGCGTACGTGTGCCACGGGTATGCGTGCGAGGAGCCGACGGCGGAGGCGGAGAGGTTGAGGATGTTGCTCACGCGCTAGAGAGCCCCTCACCCGGGGGCTTGCGATACGCGAGTGCGTGCCCGAAGGTGGATATGTGTGGCGCCGCCGACTCGGCGGCGATCGCTGGCGAGATCGCCGGCGAGGTCGCCGGCGCCACACGCTGAGGGGTCGCGCTTACTGCGTCCTCGGCACGAGCACGGTTCCGGTCTTCGCCGGCGCACTTACGTTGTGCGCGCGATCGATGGACACGACTTCGTACGTGTACTCGACGCCCGGCTCGACGGAGATGTCGCGGAACGAGGTCTGCGGAATGATCGCACCGGTCGTCAGCAGGAAGTGGGACGTGCCCTGGTTGCGATAGACGAGATAGCCGGAGAGATCGGGCGCTTCGACCGGGTCCCACACGAGGCGCACCGCCTTCGGCTCGAGCAGCGCGACGAGATTCGCCGGCGTGGGCGGCGGGAGGAGATCCTTGAACGTCGCGGTCGCCGGCGATGTCAGTTCGCTCTCTGTACGCGGCGGTCCCGCCTGCGCGACCGCCGCCACTCGGTAATCGAACGTGCCGTACGGCGGAACATCAGTGAACTTCGTGTCGGTGATCGGCGCGGAATTGATTGGCGCGGCGAGCTCGTCGAATGTGTCGGTCGATGACGTGCGGTAGACGTCGTAGCCGTTGACGGTGCCCGTCGCGGGCTTCTTCCATGTGAGCGCGACGCCTTCCGGCTTCGCCGTCGCGGCGAGCTCGGCCGGCGGAGGCGGCGGCTCGGCCGGCGTGATCACGGCGAGATTCGAAAGCGCACCGGCGTCCGTCCCCCCTTCCGTCGAGACGGCGTAGATCGAGCGCTGTCCGGCCGGCGGCGTGTCTTCGTACGTCAGCTTCGCGCCATTGCTCGCGGCCGGCAATCTGGCACCTTCGATGCTGTCTACCTTTGTCTTGAGCTTGTTGAACTGCGGCGGCGCCGGCTGCTGCTCAGTCGTCGGTTGAGTAACGCGGTAAACGTTGACGCGGCGGATCGTGCCCAGCTTTTTCCCGGCCGTCGTCAATGCGGGGTAGCTCCAGGCGAGAAGAACGCGCGGCCCGCGCTGTGTTACAACGAGGTCGCTCGTCGCCTGCGGGATCATCGGAACGGGCGGCTTCGGGTCGCCACGTTTGCCACATGCAAGCAGGAGAGCGAGAGCGGCGAGCGCGCAGAGCCGTTTCACGGCGGCGATTGTAATGGAGACAACATGTGCGGAATCATCGGATACGTCGGCGAACGTGATGTGGTGCCGGTCCTCATCGGTGGATTGAAGAAGCTCGAGTACCGCGGCTACGACAGCGCGGGGATCGCCGTCGTCAACGGCAACGGAGTGGAAGTCGTACGCGCCGAGGGGAAGCTGTCGAACCTCGAAGCGAAGCTCGGCGACAAGACGCTGCACGGTTCGTTCGGCATGGGTCACACGCGCTGGGCGACGCACGGCAAGCCGAACGAGAACAATGCCCATCCGCATCGCGACTGCACCGGACAGGTCGTGGTCATCCACAACGGCATCATCGAGAACTTCCTCCCGCTCAAGCAGCGCCTGCAGAAAGCGGGACATGAGTTCAAGACGGAGACGGACACGGAAGTCGTCGCCCATCTGATCGAAGAGAAGATCAAAGGCGGGACGAAGTTCGTCGACGCAGTCAAACAAACATTGAAAGAGCTCGAAGGCCACTTCGCACTGGTGATGATCGACGGCACCGAGCCGGGCACGATCGTCGCCGCGAAGCACGGCCCGCCGCTCGTCGTCGGCCTCGGCGAGAACGAGAACATCATCGCGTCCGACGTCGCCCCGCTCCTCGCCTACACGCGCAACATCATCTATCTCGAAGACGGCGAGTATGCGGTCGCCGATCAGCAGTCGGTGAAAGTCTTCGACGAGAAGGACGCCGAGGTCACACGTCCGCCGAAGAAGATCATGTGGGACGCCGTGATGGCCGAGAAGGAAGGCTACCGGCACTACATGCTCAAGGAGATCCACGAGCAGCCGCGCGCCGTGCGCGACACGTTCAACGGCCGCATGTTCGAGGAGTCGGGCGAGATCTTCTTCAACGATCTGCAGCTGACGCCCGAGGATTGGTCCCGCATTAAGAAGGTGCAGATCATCGCGTGCGGCACGTCGTGGCACGCGGGATTGATCGGCAAGTTCCTGCTCGAAGACGCGGCGCGCATTCCGGTCGATGTCGATTACGGCTCGGAGTACCGCTACCGCAATCCGATCATCGACGACGGCACGCTGGTCATCGGCGTGACGCAATCCGGCGAGACGGCCGACACGATCGCCGGCATGCAGGAAGCGAAGTCGCATGGCGGGAAGCTGTTCACGATCTGCAATGTGATCGGCGCCGCGGCAACACGCATGTCGGAAGGCGTGATCTACACGAATGCCGGTCCGGAGATCGGCGTGGCATCGACGAAGGCGTTCACCACGCAGCTCACCGCGTTCTACCTGCTGTCGCTCTACATCCGCCAACTGCGCGGCGATGATGTCGACGATCGCCGCTACGCGATGCACGAGATGCGCGTGATCCCGCACAAGATCGAGCATCTGCTGAAGCATCAGGAGAAGCACATCGAGGAGCTCGCGCACAAGTATTCAAAGTCGCACGACTTCCTGTTCCTCGGGCGCGGCGTGCATTACCCGATCGCGCTAGAGGGCGCGCTGAAGCTGAAGGAGATCTCGTACATCCACGCCGAGGGCTATCCGGCGGGCGAGATGAAACACGGACCGATCGCGCTGATCGACGAGAACATGCCGGTGGTCGCGATCGCGACGCACACGCCGGTGTACGACAAAGTCGTGTCGAACCTGCAGGAAGTGAAGGCGCGCGACGGCAAGCTGATCGTGATCTGCGACGAAGGCGACGAAGAGATTCGCAGTCTGGCGGATGACGTGATCGAGATTCCCTGGGCGCCGGAGCCGTTGCAGCCGATCCTGTCCGTTGTTCCGACGCAACTGCTCGCGTATTACATCGCGCTGCGGTTGGGGAAGGATGTGGATCAGCCGCGCAATCTGGCGAAGAGCGTGACGGTGGAGTAGGGACGTCCTCAACGGTGTGGCGCCGCCGACTCGGCGGCGGATGACGCCGGCGGGTCGCCGGCGCCACACAAACGAGCGCAGGCGTCGCCGGCCGGCAGTAGCGAAACTTGCGTCGCGGGCGGAGGCGCTCGCGTGGTCGGGTGGCGCCGCGCCGGTCTTCGTAGCGGAACGGGAAGAACCAAGCGTGGTGATCTCTGCCCCCGGTCATCCCGAGCGGAGTCGAGGGACCTGGGTGGGTGGTGGCACGATCAGCGCGCCGCCCTCCGCCCAGGTTCCTCGACTACGCTCGGAATGACGGCAGTGGTTCCATGTCCGAAAACGGCTAGTCGTTACGCCCGTTCTCGCCGATACTTCCTTCGTGGAGCTCGATCACGAACGCCTTTACGACGCGATGCGGAGCCGCGATCCGCGCTTCGATGGGCGGCTGTTCATCGCGGTGACATCGACGCGCATCTACTGCCGGCCGATCTGTCCGGCGAAGCGTCCGCTGCGCAAGCACATCCGCATTTACGCCTCGGCAGCCGCTGCGGAAACGGACGGATTCCGGCCCTGTCTGCGATGCCGGCCGGAGGTCGCGCCGTGGACGTCGGCGTGGAACGGAACCTCCACGACTGTCTCACGCGCATTGCGATTGATCGGGGAAGGGGCGCTGGACAATGGCGATGTCGACGCGCTCGCGGAGCGGCTCGGCGTCACGTCTCGGCACATGCGCCGGTTGTTCGAAGAGCACCTCGGCGCATCGCCGAATGCGGTCGCGCTGTCGCGGCGCATTCACTTCGCGCGGACGCTGATCACCGACACATCGCTGCCGATCGCCGATGTCGCATTCGCCGCCGGCTTCGGCTCGTTGCGGCGATTCAATACGGCGATGAAGCGGGCGTATCGCATGGCGCCGCGCGAGATGCGGCGGGGACGCGTTGCGGATGATG
>DATEZA010000109.1:0-2234 GCA_035255945.1 Thermoanaerobaculia bacterium | reverse complement strand
TCGACGAGGTGAACGTTCACCTCCTCCATGAACTGCGGCGTGTTGATCATCACCAGGTCCTCGACGGGCGGCTGCGGATCCTCTTTCAGCGACGCGACCGCGCGGATGTAGCCGACGCCTTCCTGCGCGGGAATCTCGATCGTCTGCACGTACGGCGGACCAAAAAGCGAGGCCATTTTGGTGTCGTTGAGAAAGAGGTCGACATGATCGAGCTTCTTTCCCTCGGGCACATTGACCGCCATCTCCACGCGGGTGCGGCCGTGCAGTTTGAACGCGACGCGCGGCGACACGATGCGGACGCGGAAGGGATCGTTGCCGGTATTGATCATCAGTTCGTCGCCGGTGATCGGCTCACCGTTCGCGTTGATGGCAACGGCGCGTACGCGGCGCACCTGCGGCACGTTCCCGAAATCGAGATCGAGCGTGTACGGCGGCTGGCGTTTGGTCATGACCTTCTTGCCATCGAGATAAAACTCTACGGCTTTGATGTCGTCGCCGAACGCGATGGTCTCGATGTGCTGGATGCCGCTGAGCAGATCGTCGGTGAGCGGCACGATGCGCAGCCGCGTGGTGTTCGACTCGATGTCGTCCTTGAGTTGCGACAGCGCGGTCGTGGCGCTTTCCTTCGCCTTCTGCTGCTCCGGCGTGTCGAACAGCTCCGGAACGGTAATCGGCTTTTCGACGATCGCTTCCGCGCCGGAGTTGATGTCCTGCACGCGGACGCGGGCCATGTAGTCGGCCGGCCGCAGGAAGCGGTCGATGACCACGGCTACCTTGTCGTCCTTGATGTCGCCGGGATAGTCGAAGCGATAGCGATAGTTTTCGAAGAGCTGATCGTCCTTCAATACCTCGCCGGTGACGTCGAGGCTGTAGAGCTTCGTGTTGTTGACTTCCTTCACCGTGAGCTGCGAGCGCGGCACGAGGATGGTGATTTCGGCGTCGGTGCGGCTGCCCTGCCTGGCTGGATACTTGACGCTCACTTCATTCGACAGCTTCGGCGCGTTCGGCGTGGCCAGGACGACGGAGCGGAGGATTTTGTGGACGTCTTCCTCGTTCACCGCCGGCGGCTCGAAGACGCGCATCAATTCGTATTTGTTCATCTGCGACTGGTACAGCGCGCGCAGAAACTCGTCGCCGTACATGCATTGGAGCTCCAGGTTGGTCATGGTCGTATTCGGACTCGCGGGACCGAAAACGCGCCCCACGGCGCCATTGCCGTTGACGTCGGTGCCGATCTCGTCCTGCGATACGAGCTCTTTGATCTCGTCCGGATTCATTGCTGAGAAAAGCCTGAAGTCGATGCCGTTGCGCGTTTTGTAAAAGAGAAAGCGCACGTTGTGGCCCATGTTCGGGATGAACGTGTACTTCCAGACCTCGGCCGGCTGCAGGAGGCGGCAGTCGATCTTGATGCGTTCTGCCGGCTCGCCGTGGATCAGGAAGATGCGTCCGCGGTCGGAGGAGGCGTTCGTGAACTCCCCCTTCACGGTCTCCAGGCGTTCGTAGTACTGCTCGCGGAAAGCCTGATTCGTAGTGCCGTTCGCGGCGTCGCGGCGGCGCCAGAATTCAGTGATGTAGATGTCGCGCTGCGGGTCGGTCTCGAGGATGAGAAACGTGTCCAGCTCGGCCGGATTGAGGATCGGATCGACGTCGGTCAGGAACTGGCGGTATTTCTCGCCGAGGTTCTTGATGCGGTCCTTGCGCTCGCGGCGGGAAAGCTTCCGGACGCCCTGATCGGGTTTCGCCTTGGCGTCGGGCGGCGGCGGGGGGGCCGGCGCCGGCGCGGCCTGCGCGGGTTGCGGCTGGGGATCGGACGGCGTGGGCGCCGTTTGTGCGGCCGCTGTTGCGGCGACCATCGCGGAAATCAACAGGGTAACGATCTTATTCATCGGGGAGACCTCGCGGAACCGAAGGACAATACGCAAATCGCATGCGAATCTACCTCGACAACAACGCGACGACTCCTCTGCATCCAGCCGTGCTGGAAGCGGTCGGAGCATCGTTGCGGGATGTCTTTGGCAATGCATCGAGCATTCATAAAGAAGGCCAGTCCGCGCGCCGTGCTATCGAGGACGCCCGCGAGTCTGTAGCGAAATTGATCGCCGCGGAAGCGCGGGACGTCATCTTTACGAGCGGCGGCACGGAGTCGAACAATGCGGCCATCTTCGGCGCGACCGGCTCCGATCTTCGTCAACACATTGTCACAACCGCGATCGAGCATCCCTCGGTGCTGGAGC
>DATEZA010000108.1:0-33155 GCA_035255945.1 Thermoanaerobaculia bacterium | reverse complement strand
TCTTCTTCGTCCCCTTCTGCTCGTGAATGCGCGGATCGTTCGGAAGATTGTCGGCAACTGCCTGGTATCCGTGCAGAAGATCACCCGCGCGATACGGAGTGTCCATCACTTCCATCGGCGTAGGCTGACCATGCTTATCGGGCTTGTTCTCCTTCGCTAGCGGCAATGCCTCCTGGATATCCGGCACATACTGCTGGAACATCGCCAGCTTCTTGCTTTCCGCCTCGTTGCGGATCATCACCGCGGCGCCAAATGAACCCTTCACTCCAAGGATGTCGTCGAGATACGTCTCGTAAGGAGCGAAGATGATGTCGATCTTCGGATCCTTCATCTCGCCGACCCACACCAGATCGCTCGGGTAGTAGTTGTCGTCGAGCAGCGCCTTCGCGCGGCCGCGGAGGAATTTGGCGAATGTCTTATCGGGTGTCGCGGCCGCTGCGTTGCGCAGATGCTGCGCGGCGGGGACGAGCCACTGTTTGTATTCGACGTGGTACGGCGTCGTCGTCAGCTGCAGCGGATTGCGGCTGACGAGCTTGACGACGGTGCGCTCGTCGTAAATCGCTTTCTTCTGCGCGGGATGCGCTTTGACGTATGCCTCGATGTCGTCGCGGGTGAGGCCCTGCGGATAGAGGTTGCGGCCGGGCGGAATCGGCTCGGTGCCGTAGAACGGCTTGTTTTCATTGATCTGCTCGAAGCGGCTGCCGTTGATCCAGATGTAGTGATGCAGCGCCGGATTCGCCTTCGCCGTCTCCTTGTAGAGCTCGATGTCCTCGGGGTTGTTCTGGCGCCAGTAGATCTGCTCGAGGTCGCGCGATGCGGCGATCAGCTCGTTGACGGTTTTGCGTTCCGCCGGCGAGAGGTCCTCCATCGAGAACGGCATGTCGACCTTCTGGAACTTCTGGATGCGCTGGTCGAGGTCGGGAACGACTTTGGAGGGATCGTAAGGCGTGGCGGCGAGCAGCGCGAGCGAGAGCAAGGCGGGCAGGAACTTCGTCATGCCGCCAATTCTAATGGAGTGCGGCAGCTTGCTGCCGCCCCAGGATTGCGGCGGCTTGCCGCCGCCGCGAATGAGCGAAACTAAGCCAACGCGATGTACGATCGTCATATGGAGGCAGCATGAATTCAGCTCTGCCCGTTCTCAAGAGTGCCGGTCTTATCGTCCTCGCCTGGTTGATTGCCTATGCCGCCGTCAAGCTGGGCGTGCACGGAGTCGGTATCAGCCTTCTCCAGGTCACAGCCTGCGTCATTTGCTCCGCAATCGCCGTCCGTTTCCATGCGACGTTCGCAATCATTGCGCTGAGCATCATGGGCATCGCCATCGCGGTCGAGGCGGCGATCCATACGACTTATGGATTCGATAAAGTGCAGGGATTTCCGAGCCATCTCGCACTCATGCTCAGCGTGGCGCTCGGATTGGTTGTCGGGCGGTTTGTGCTCACCGCGCGTAGTGCCGCGACGGCGTAGCCCCGCCTACGCCGTGCGAGGGGGACTGGTGATGCGCTCTGTCGTCACGCGCGGCGAGACTTTGAGCGTCCTCTCGAACTCCGCCGCCGGCAAGGGCCGGCTGTAAAGAAATCCCTGAATTTCGGCGCACTGTTCGCGCTGCAGGAACGCGAGTTGTTCCTCGGTCTCCACACCCTCGGCCACAACGCGCAGGCGTAATGCGCGGGCCATGGAGATCACGGCCGAAATGATTGCGCCGTCGCTCGACTCGGCGCCGAGGTCGCGGACGAAATCCTGATCGATCTTCACGGTGTCGATCGGAAAACGCTTGAGGTAATTGAGCGACGAATAGCCGGTGCCGAAGTCATCGATCGAAATGCGGATGCCCATCTCCTTCAATCGCTTCATGATGCTGAGGGAGAGCTCGGCGTTCTGCATGGCGGTCGATTCCGTGATCTCGAGGTCGAGGCAATTCGCGGGGAACGATGTCTCGACGAGCGCGCGCTCGATCATCGTGGCCAGATTTTTCTGCTGGAACTGACGCGGCGACAGATTGACGGCGATCCGCAGCCCCGGATGTCCGGAGTCGTGCCAGGCCTTCATCTGACGGCACGCCGTGCGCAGCACCCACTCCCCGATCGGCACGATCAGCCGCGTCTCTTCCGCGATGGGGATGAACTCGTCGGGCGGCATGATCCCGAAGTCGGGATGATTCCAGCGGATCAGCGCCTCGGCGCCGACCACGCGCGCCGTCGCCAGCTCGATCATCGGCTGGTAGTGCACGACGAACTCCTGCCGCTCGAATGCGTGATGCAGGCTGTTCTCCAGCGTGAGCCGCGCCGCCGCGCCGTGGATCGCCGCCGCGGTCACGAACTGATAATTGTTGCGGCCCGCTTCCTTCGCCCGATACATCGCGCGGTCCGCGTTCTTCAGCAGCGTCTCCGCATCGGCGCCGTCGTCGGGAAACATCGAGATGCCGATCGACGTGGTGACGAAGAGCTCGTGACGGTCGACATCGAGCGGCTGGCCGATCGAGTCGAGCACCTTCTGCGCGACCGTCGCCGCCGCGCGACGATCGCCGATGTCGCTCAGCAGGATCGTGAATTCGTCTCCGCCCATCCGGGCGACCGTGTCCTCGGCGCGCACGCAATTGATGAGTCGATCGGCGACCGCCTGCAGCAGACCATCGCCGACGGTGTGGCCGAGCGTGTCGTTCACCAGCTTGAACTGATCGAGATCGAGGAACATCACCGCGCACGAGCGCGCGCTCCGCTTCGCACGCGCCAGCGCAATCGTGATGCGATCGCGGAACAGCAGCCGATTCGGCAGACCGGTCAGCGCGTCGTGATACGCCTGCCACTCGATCTGCTCGTGCGCCGTCTTGCGATCGGTGACGTCGATGATCGTCCCTTCGATGATGCCGGCGTCGAGCAGCGCGACGTTCTCCAGCACCCACACCGGACGCCCGTCGCGCCGTTTCATGCGCAGCTCGAGATTTGTCAGCGAGCGTTGCTGCTGCAGTTTCTGCAGGAAGCGCTCGCGATCGCTCGCATCGAAATACATGTCGAGTGCGCGCCCATCGCGCAGCTCCTCGCTGCGATCGAAGCCGAAGATGCGCGCCATCGCGTCATTGCATTCGAGGATCCGCCCGTCGACCGTGCTGCGGAAAACGCCGGCGAGATTGCGCTCGAAAAGCAGGCGGAAGCGCGCTTCGTTCGACTTGCGCTCCGTCACATCGCGCGCGATGCCCTGGATGCCCACCGGCTTGCCGTCGCGGAACACGAGGCGCGTGTTCACCTCGACCGGAATCCGCCTCCCGTCCTTGGCCAGCAGATCGATCTCGTACGAGGTCGCGCTCGTGCCGTCGTCGATCTTGCGGAGGAAATTCGCGTTCGAGCGATCGAGGTCGTCCGGCGCGATCAGCTGATCCATGTTCGTCGCGAGAATCTCGTCGAGCGAGTAGCCGGTCGCGCGCAGCCCGGCGAGATTCATGGCCCGGATGCCGCCGTCGAGATCGAGCGTGTAGACGATGTCGTTCGCGTTCTCGAAGAGATCGCGATACCGCAGCTCCGATTGCCGCAGCGATTCCTCGATCGCTTTCCGTTCGGAGATGTCGCGCGCGACGACCTGAATCGCCGGCTTGCCGTCGACATGGAACGAGATCGCCGCCACTTCGACATCGATCGGCGTGCCGTCGAGCTTGAGGAACTTCTCCTCGATCAGCGGCACTTCGCGTCCGCGCGACAGCACCTTCAACCGGCTGCGCACCGTCGAGCGAAAGTCGGGATGCACGAGCTCGATGATGTCGCGCCCGACGAGCTCCTCCGCGTTCTTTGCGCCGACGAGCTTTATCGCCGCCGTGTTGACGAAGTGCAGCTTGCCATCCTGATGCACGAAGACCGCGTCGGGACTGAGCTCGACCACGTTGCGATAACGCTCCTCGCTTTCGCGCAGCAGCTCCTGCGCGCGCAGTCGCTCGGTCACGTCCTGCGCGATGACGAGCCGCGACGGACGCTCCAGCATCAGCTCGAACGATGTGATCTCGACGTCGATCAGCGAGCCGTCTTTGCGTCGATGCTGCTGCTCGGCTTCGATGGCGTGAATGGTCATGCCGAGGAATGCGTCGCGGGTGTAGCCGTAATGGCGGACCGCGGCGTCGTTGACCGCGATGAAGCGCAGCGACGCGGTGTCGTAGACCCACATCGGCAGCGGATTCGCGTCGAACAGCGTGCGGTAACGCGTCTCGCTGTCGCGCAGCGCTTCCTCCGCGCGTTTGCGCTCCGTGAAATCGCTCGCGACGTAGATCGCGGCGAGCGGAGTGCCGTCGGCACCGCGGACGAATGAGGATTGCGCGAGCACATCGATCGACGAGCCGGACGCCGTGCGCCAGAGCATCGCGTGCTCGAGCACGCCGGTGCTGGCGAGGATCTGCGCGGTGTTCGTGCTGTCCTTGCGCATCACGACGTCGCGGATGTGCAGGCCGATCATCGTCACCGGGTCGTAGCCGAGCATCGTGCCGGCCGAGCGATTGGCGACGCGGATCTTCCCTTCCATGTCGACGACGAGCACGGCGCTCTTCATCGTCTCAAGGATCTGTCCCGCCGCGAATTCGGGCGTGAGGTCGTCCTGTGCCTCGAAGCGCCACAGCGCGCTCGCGGCGACCATCGAGAATGCGAGGACGGCCATATAGCCGACCGGAACCATGTCGATGCCGACGGATGGAAGGACGTCGACGAGCGCAAGCGCTCCGAGCGCGAAGGAGATCAGGAGACGGCCGTCGCGCTCACGCGGCTCCCCTTCCGCGCTGCGTTGCGCGCGGCGGAAGAGACGCATCGCCGCGATCATGATCGCCGCGAACACCGCGGCCCACGCGAAGTTGTACAGCGGTCCGCGCGCGTACCAGCCCCACGAGAAGCGCTGCACGGCGGGAACGAAGAGCGGCGTCGCGCTGCCGATGAGCGCGATGGTGATGCAGAAGAACCAGACCAGCGCGGTCCATCCGCGGAGCTTGGGCCGATTGTTCGTGTAGACGACGGCGAAGTGGAACGCGGCTGCCGGAATCAGGCAGACCATCAGATGTCCGACGCGCGCGAATGTGAGTGCCGAGGCTTCGGTGCGCGACGCGTACATCAACGCGAAGCTGCCGAGCCAGGCCGCGGCTGCCGAGGACATCGCGCAGAAGAGCGCAGGGGCGAGTGCGGCGCGTCCGCGAATCAGTACCGCGAGGCCGACCAGGAAGATGATCGAGGCCGTGAATGCAGTCGCGAACGCGAGAGCGGACACGAGGCAGTGTAACCGTTAATCCTTGTAATCCCGATCCTTGAAGAACCCGCCGCGCTTCGCGCCCTCGGGCACACCGGTCACTTTCTGCACCGGCTGCTCCGACTGCGCGATCGGCTCCGCGCGTCCCGGCGGATCGCTCTCGCCGGGCTGAGCCGCGACAACCTCGCTGTCGCCCGACCCCTCAGGGACACGATTCACGCTCTGGCCCGTCTTTCCGGCTAGCCATTCCCCCTGACTACCGTAACTCTGCGGTTCATTCTTCATACACGAATGGAGTGCAAGAAGATCGCCGTCGGCGTACACTCACGCCGGTTCCCCACAGAATGAATTTCGAGAGAGCGACTATCCACTATCCCGACGGACGTGTAGTTGTCGTCAGTCCGCAGGAGTTCTACGCGATTCCGCTCGGTGAGCGCATCGAGCTGTTGACCGGCGGACGCTTGCGATTCGAAAAAGACAGCCACCCGATTTCGCCGATCGAAGCGTTGAGGCGCGGATGAATCGCCGTCATGCGGTGAGCGCTGTGCTCGTCGTGGCGGGATTGCTCTGGGCTGCGACCGTTTTCGCGATGTTTCACGCGATGCGGCAGTTCGAGGCCACACCCGGCCGCGCCGCGGATGCCCGCACATCGTGGCCGGAAAAGAGCAACGTCCCCCGGCCGCACGGCGCGTGGACGCTGGTCACGCTGATGCATCCGCAATGCTCGTGCAGCCGCGCCACCGTCGACGAGCTGCAGGCGATTCTGGAGAAGGCGCCGCCATCCGTCCGCTCATTCGTGCTCGTCTATCGCCCCTCCGAATTTCCCGCGGGCTGGGAAAACACTGAAGTGGTGAAGGCCGCGGCGCATCTGCCGCGCACGCAATTGATCATCGACCCCGATGCGCGCGAAGCGAAGCTCTTCGGCGGCTTCACCTCGGGACAGACATTTCTCTACGACGGCGACGGCCGCCTGCGATTCTCCGGCGGCGTCACGGCCTTGCGCGGCCATACCGGACTGAATCGCGGCGCCGCGGAAGTCCTGCGCATCGCGCAGTCGAAGGTGGGGACGTCGTCGCATCCGGTCTTCGGTTGCGCGATCGTCAGCCATACGGAAGGAGCACCACAATGAGCAGCATCATCAGCAATGAGGTCAACCCGCAGGTCGCCGAGCGTGCAACGGAAATCAACGCCTCGCGCCTGCATGCGCGCCGCGCGCGCGTCGACCGCATGTTCGCCGTGCTCCTCGCCGTGCAGTACGCCGCCGGCATCATCGGCGCGCTCGCCGTCTCGCCGTACGCGTGGGAAGGCAAAGTCCATGTCGTGCATCTGCATGTCTGGATCGCAGTCGTGGGCGGCGCGGGAATCGCGATCCTTCCGATCCTGCTCGCGATCTTCAAGCCCGGCACGACGCTGACGCGGCACGTCATCGCCGCCTCGCAAATGCTCTCCTCCGCGCTGCTCATTCATCTGACCGGCGGCCGCATCGAGACGCATTTCCACGTCTTCGGCTCGCTCGCCTTTCTCGCGTTCTACCTCGACTGGCAGGTGCTGGTCACCGCGACCGTCATCGTCGCCGCCGATCATTTCCTGCGCGGCATCTTCTGGCCCGAGTCGGTCTACGGCGTGACGAATCCCGAGTGGTGGCGCTTCCTCGAGCACGCCGGCTGGGTGGCGTTCGAAGACGTGTTCCTGATCTGGTCATGCGTGATGGGCAGGCGCGAGATCGAATCGTCCGCACTGCGCGAGGCGCAGGTCGAGGAGCTGTCGGAGCAGGAGCAGCTCAAGACCGCTGCGCTGCAGATGGCGCTCGCGGAGATGAAGGCGTCGGCGTAGCTGCGCGCGGCCCTCATCCGGCCGTCGGCCACCTTCTCCCCGCGCGGCGGGGCGAAGGTCAACGCACTCACGCAGCGCAAGCCCCATTGACCTTCGCCCCGCCGCGCGGGGAGAAGGTGGCCCTGAGCGTAGCGAAGGGACGGATGAGGGGCACGCCCTCGCGAAAATCACCACCCCCGCACCGGCTTCCACTCGTCGACCACGCTCCCCCGCTCGATCACGTGATGGCGATCGAACATCGCCGCCGTGAGGCACGAATGATTCGGAATGATCCGCACCTTCGTGCCGACCGGCAGATGTGCGATCCCCTCCAGCTTCCCGTGCTCCTGCGATAACGCGGTCAGGCGCACCGGCAGCGGATTCAGATCGACATCGCACACGATTCCGAAGCTCACATCGGGATCGATGTGATCGGCGCCGAGGTCTTTGGACATGGCGAGAGCGCCGGCGTCGATGATTGCTGAGCGGCGATCGGGATACGAGCCCACGACCGTCGCCAGCACCGACACCGCCACGTCATCGATGCTGCACGAGCCGATCGCGGCCTGGAACGCATCGTAGAAAACGTAATTGCCGGGGCGCACTTCATCGACTTCGCTGAACGACTCGACCACTGATGCCGTCGGCGTCGAGCCGACGCTGCGGATCAGCGGCACGAAGTCTTCATCGAGCGCGCGGAATCGCGTCAGGCACGCCGACTCCTCGGCCGCGATACGCCGCACATCGTCGATATTGCGCGCGTTGTACGAATGTCCGGCATGCGTGAGCACGCCCTGAAAGCGGATCACTTTCGATTGCAGCATCGCGCGCGCGAGTGCGGCCGTGTCGGGATTGTCGGGACTCACGCCGGCGCGGTGATAGCCGCAATCGATCTTCAGGAACACGTCGAACGGGTGCCCGCGCTGTTCTACCGCACGTAGAGCCGTCTCGCTGTCGATCAGAATATTGAGGCGCTCGATCCGCGACGCGAGCTCCGCCGCGCGCCACAATTTTTCCGGCGCGATCGGCACCGCGTACGTGATGTCCTTGAAGCCGCCGGCGGCGAAAAACTCCGCTTCGGCGAGTGTCGAGACGGTGATCGGGCCGAATCCGCCGCCGTGCTGCATGCGCGCGCCGTCGATCGTCTTGTGCGTCTTGACGTGCGGGCGAAAGATCACGCCGGCAGCGCGCGCTTTTTCGCGCATGCGGACGCAGTTGTTGCGCATGCGGACGATGTCGACGAGAAAGGAGGGCGTGGACAGCTCGGTTAGCATCAGCAAGGTGCGCAAGATTATCCATATCGACATGGACGCGTTCTACGCATCCGTCGAACAACGCGACGATCCATCGATCCAGGGCAAGCCGGTGATCGTCGGCTGGCCGGGAGAGCGGAGCGTGGTCTGCGCCGCGTCGTATGAGGCGCGCAAGTTCGGCGTGCACTCCGCGATGCCTGCCACGCGCGCGCGCCGGCTCTGTCCGCAGGCCGTCTTCATCCATCCGAATTTCGACAAGTACCGCGCTGTGTCACGCGACATCCGCGCGATCTTCGAACGCCACACGCCGCTGGTCGAGCCGCTGTCGCTCGATGAGGCGTACCTCGACGTCACAACGGAACTGACCGGCATCCCGACCGCGACCGAAACCGCGGAGACGATCCGCCGCGAGATCCGCGCGGAGACGAATCTCACGGCCTCCGCCGGCGTCGCACCGAACAAGTTCCTCGCCAAGATCGCCTCGGACTGGAAGAAGCCCGACGGCTGCTTCGTGATCCGTCCCCATCAGGTCGAGCGCTTTCTGATGCCGCTGCCGGTGCGCAAGATTCCGGGCGTCGGCAAAGCGACGGAGAAGGTGCTGCTCGAAATGCAGATCGAGACCGTCGGCGATCTGCACCGGTTCACGCAGGAGGAGCTCGTGGCGCGCTTCGGCAAGTGGGGCGCGCGTTTGTGGGAGCTCGCGCGCGGCATCGACGAATCGCCCGTCGAGCCGTCGCGCCCGCGCAAGTCGTGGTCGAGCGAGGCGACGTTCCCGAAGGACATCCCGCTCGACGAAGTGACGAAGTGGATCGAGAGCGAAGCGCGGCAGCTGTGGGATTCGTTGCAGTCGAAAGGGATGACCGGACGCACAGTGACGGTGAAATTGCGCACCGGCGACTTTCGCACTGCGACGCGGCAACTCACGCCGGACACGATCCCGTCGAGTGCCGAGGAGCTCGCGCGAATCGGCGTGGAGCTGCTTGGACGATTCGCGTTTTCGGCGGATGCGAAGTATCGGTTGGCGGGCCTCGGCGTCTCCAATTTCGTGGATGAGGAAGAAGGTGTCGGACAAGCTCTCAGCTTGTCGTTCGACAGCACCCCGACAACCTGAGAGGTTGTCGTACACTGCGCGCCGCCATGAACCTGCAACCCATCACCGTCGCGCAATTCGGCATCGGTCCCATCGGCGCGGAAATCGCGCGCCTCCTCCTCACCAAACCGTGGATCAAGCTCGTCGCCGCCGTCGACATCGACCCGGCGAAGATCGGCCGCGATGTCGGCGAAGTGATCGGCCTCGGCAAAGAGACAGGCGTCAAAGTGACGAAAGACCTCGACGTGAAAGCCGACGTCGTCTGCCACTCGACGAGCTCGCGGCTGCGCGAAGTCTCAGCACAACTGAAGATGCTCCTCGAGCGCGGCGCGCATGTCGTCTCGACGTGCGAAGAGCTGTCGTTCCCGCTCGACGCCGACATCCGCGCCGAACTGCAGCACAGCGCCCGCGCGCACAACGTCACGCTCCTCGGCACCGGCGTGAATCCCGGCTTCGTCATGGACAAGCTGCCGCTGACCGTGACTTCGGTCTGCCAGCGCGTCGACTCCGTGCAGATCATCCGCATCCAGAACGCATCGACGCGCCGCGAGCCGCTGCAGCGCAAAGTCGGCGCGGGCATGACGGTCGAGGAGTTCCGCGCCGCCGTCGACGCCGGCAAGATCAAGCACATGGGCCTCAAGGAATCGCTGATGCTCGTCGGCAACGGCCTGGGCGTGGAGTTCGACAGCGTCACCGAGGAAGTGATCGAGCCGATCGTCGCGCAGCGCGAGATCGTCACGCAGTACCTGCGCGTCGAGCCGGGACAGGTGGCCGGCGTGCATCAAACGATCGAAGGACGCGGCCGCATCCTCGTCTCGCTGGAGCTCCGGATGTACGTCGGCGCCGAAGACATCGCTGCGGACCGTGTGATCGTGAAAGGCATTCCGGATGTCGAGATGGAGATCAAAGGCGGCGTCCACGGCGACCGCGCGACGGCCGCGATGGTGGTGAACTCGATCCCGCGCGTGGTGAGCGCGCGCCCAGGCGTCCTGACGATGGACGACATCCCCATCTCGTTTCGATAGTCGGTGTAGGACAAGCTCTCAGCTTGTCGCGGGACAAAGTTGTCCGGGGGGACAAGCTGAGAGCTTGTCCTACACTCCGCGCCGCGCCATCGCCGCAGCCAGCGCAAACACACCCACCACACCCCACACCGCCACCCATCCCGCCGGCCAGGACCGCATCCAGTTCCACATCGCTAGCGTCAGCGCCCACAGCCCGTAGACGAGCAGGAACATCGTGCGGTGGCGGCGATCGTCGTCGATGCCCGCGGCGATGGAGCCGCCGAGGATCAGGAGCGGGAGCAGACCGAGAGCGAGGTTGATGATCGTGGGCATCGGCTTATCATCATCGTCAGAACTTTCGAGGCAATCATGCGCGCTCTACTCGTGACGTTGATCCTGCTCCCCTCTTCCATTGCGCTCGCTCAAACCGTGCCTTGCGAATCGCCCGAGGGAGCGTATCGCGAATGCCGCGTCGCATCGAGCGGCATCGTGCGCATGACTTACGAGATGAGCATGAACAAATGCATCGAAGGCATCTCGTGGGGCACGAAAGAAGGCGGCGTCGTCTGGGTCTCGCGCGGCTGCCGCGGCATGTTCACCACCGATGACAACTTCGGGCACGGTCCGCGCGGCGACAACCGCGTCGTCTGCGAATCGGTCACCGACGCCTACACCGTCTGTCCCGCGAACACGCACGCGGGCGTCGCGCTCGAACGCCAGCTCAGTGCGAAGCCATGCGTCGAAGAAATGACGTGGGGCTACGACAAGGAAAAGAACCAGATCTGGGTCGATGAGGGTTGCCGCGGTGAATTCATCCTCGGGCCCGCGAAGTCGACGCCCCCGCAACCGGCACTCGACGGCGTCGTCGTCTGCCAGTCGATCGACGGCTCAAAAGTGCAGTGCAAGGCCGACACGTCGGCCGGCGTGCAGATCATCCGCTCGTTCAACGACGCGCGCTGCGGCTACGGCCACGAGTGGGGCTACGACCGCAAAGGCGTGTGGGTGACGAATGGCTGCCGCGCTGCGTTCGCGGTGCACGGCAATCCGAAGATGATGGTCTCCAGCGTGGTCTGCGAATCGATCGACGGCGCGCGCAATGTGTGCGGCGCGGAGACGCATTTCGGCGTCGCGCTGGCGCGGCAACTGAGCGAGAGCGAGTGCGTGCTCGACAAGTCGTGGGGCTTCGATCGCGACGGCATCTGGGTCTCCGACGGCTGCCGCGCACAGTTCGCCCTCGGCGGCTATCGACTGCCGGCCGGCGCGGTGCCGGAGAGCGCGGCGAAAGTCATCTGCGATTCGCTCGACGGCAAGCGGAACACCTGCGCCGCCGACACGAGGCGCGGCGTCGGACTGGTGCGCCAGCTCGGCGACATCGACTGCGTGCTCAATCGCACCTGGGGCTACACCGGCGACGCGATCTGGGTGACGGACGGCTGTCACGCCGAGTTCGCGGTCGGACGGTAACGGTAACGGAGCGCGGGCGTCCCGCCCGGCACGGAATCGTCGCCGGACGCAGCATCCGGCGTCCCGCTTTACCAGGAGCATCTCAGCCCGACGATTCGCTTCCGTCTCGGATCCCACTCTGCCCTGTGGCGAAACAGCCGCCGGTACTCGCCATACAGCTCCAGATGTCTCGATAACCGCAACGAGATGCCTGCGCCACTCTCGCCGGAGATTCTCGACGATACAACCGTGTCAAACCGCTCACCGAAAAGATCGGAACGGGTTAAGTCATGAACGGACGGAGTCGACACATACCGTATTCCTAACGAACCGAATGGCGTCACGTTGCCCAGCGGCCTGCAGAAGCCGTGGGCGACCACTGTAAGCGGCGTACTCGTAATCGCGAGGCGGTGCGTTTCGAAACAGGTATTGTGGTACGGACCGCATACGCGCCCGCCGTAAGTTGCCAGCACGATGTCGCGGCGGCGCTCGAGAGTGGCTTCCAATGAGAGGTGGCGAGACATGCGCCGTGCAATGCCAAGACCTGCGGCACCTTCCCACGAGGTGACATCGCGATCGTTGTGTCCGGAATCTTCGGTGCGGGAGCTGCGCCCGATCCCGTCCTCAAAAACTGTAACGGACCATGATTGCGCTGCAGCGAGTGGCCCCAGGGCGAGTAACGCGCTCAAGAGAACAGCTCGTGTCATCACGATGTCTGATACGGAGCTCACGGCGGCGATCGTCTAGAACACGCTGTTCCGATGCAGACTCAGATAAGGAATTATTGAGTTTAATATACCTCGGAGCCGCGGAGGTCACATGGGCGGGACGGTCAGTGGTGGCCGTTCGTTGCAGCACACATTCGCGACCTGGCACGGGTGGGATTCACAGCGCTGTGGCTTCCCCCTGTAAGTAAACCGGCAAACATCAACGATCATGCGGGCGGCGATACGAAGGTTCTGCACATCGATCGCGACTTATACATAATGCAGCGGGGTGGCATGGGCTCCCAGCATGGCCTTGTGCTCGTATTGAATAATCGCGGCGAATGGAACGACGCTACGAGCGAGGCCGGGATGACCTCGGCGTTCCGAATCCGAAACGCACCGACTCACAGGGAACTGTAGATCTCTGGGCACCTCCGCGTGGATACGCCGTGTACGTTCCGTCGGCCTAGAAGAGACCGATCGCGGTCGGGCGGTAACGGAGCGCGGGCGTCCCGCCCGCACGTGTCGGGCGTCCCGCCCGGCACGGAAAAGTCGTCGAGCGAGACGCTCGCCGACTGCGGACGAGACGTCCGCGCTCCTCGTTCGTCTAATGAGCATGAGCATCGCTGCACTGCTTCTCGTGGCCGCAATCAACAATCCGGCAATCGACATGGACGGCTATCTGCGCGTCGCGAACGAAGCGGCGGCGTACCGGCAGTCGCACCGCGTGACGGAAGGCGAGTTCCTGCGCATGTCGCGTGAGCCGGGGACGATCATCCTGGACGCCCGCAGCCGCGAGAAATTCGAGCTGCTGCACATCAAAGGTGCGATGAATCTGTCCTTTCCCGACATCTCGATCGGCACGCTCGACGAGCTCCTGCCGGATAAAAACGCGCGCATCCTCATCTACTGCAACAACAACTTCAAAAATGAGGAGACCGCGTTCCCGGGCAAAGCCGCGCGCGCGTCGCTGAATCTGTCGACCTACATCGCGCTCTACAGCTACGGCTATCGCAACGTGTACGAGCTCGGCCCGTTGCTCGACGTGCACCAGACGAAGCTGCCGCTCGAAGGATCGCTATTGCTTGCGCGCGACCAGCAGCAGTCCCGGTCCGTACGGCAGCCAGGAGAAGAGACGATCGATCGCGAACAGCGCGCGCACGAACGCGACGAGCAGCTTTGAACGTCCGGCGCGCTGAATCGATCCGAGCATCGCGTCGCGATTGACGTCGTGCTTCGCCCGGCGGCGATTCATCGGACGCAGAAAAACGAAGTCGTAGATCAGCGCGATCGGAAATCCCCAGTAACTCGCCTTCGCCACCTTCAGCCCCGCACTCTGAAACAGCGAACGCAGCTGCTCGCGCGAGTAGCGGCGGCGATGTTCGTAATAGACGTCCGACGAGCTCCAGAGACTCATCAGCGCCGGCACCGTCGTCACGCAGACGCCGTCCTTGCGCAACACGCGACGGATCTCCGCCGCCGCCGCGTCATCCGCCTCGAGATGCTCGAGCGTTTCACCGGACGTGAGGCCGTCGAACGCGCCATCGCGGAACGGCATTTTCGTCATGTCGCCGACGATCGCCGGAATGCTCGTCGTCTTCTTCACGTGCAGCGCCGCGTCGAACGAGTAATCGATGCCCGTCACCGCGTATCCGCTCTGCTGCAGCCGCGTCGCGAGTGTGCCGAGGCCGACCGCGCCGTCGAGGATGCGGGAGCCGCGCGGAAGGCGAGTCACTTCGTGGACGATGCGCGCCAGCCGGTGCGCGTGCAGCGGCCCGAACATCTGCGGCTGCGTGCCCCATTCGTGAGTGTGAGGATCCATCGCGGTGCGGGAATCTATCCCATTCGTCTCGTGTAGACTAACGGCATGTCTCAACGCATTCTTTTGATCGGTCCGCCGTGGGGCGATGTTTACGGTAACTTCAAGCACGTGGCGAAGGTAGGGGTTTTCTACCCGCCCCTCGGACTGTGTTATTTGAAGGGCGCGCTCGTTGCCGGCGGCTACGACGTCAAAGTCGTCGACGGCGAGGCTTCCGGACTCTCGCTGCCCGACATTCTCACCGTCGTCAATGACTACCAGCCGACCATCGTCGGCATCCAGGTCGTCTCCCCGCTCTGGGAGACCGCGAAGATGATGGCGACCGCGATTCGCGAGCGGTTTCCGAAGGTCAGGCTCGTGGCGGGCGGCCCGCACATCACTCTCACCCACGTAGAGTCGATGACCGAAGCGCCGGCGTTCGATTACGCGGTGCTGTCGGAGTCGGAAGACGGCATGCGCGAGCTCGTCGATGCGATCGACAGCGGCGATGCGAACGATCTCGACAAGGTCGGCGGCCTCCTCTATCGCCGCAACGGCGACATCCGACGTACGCAGCCGCGCACGCTGCGTCCCGACGTCGACAACCTGCACTTCCCGGATCGCACCGATCTCGATCACAGCAAGTACCTCTTCAGCGTGCCCGGCGCCGGTATCCGCCGCTTCACGACGATCATCACGTCGCGCGGATGTCCTTACAACTGCACGTTTTGCACGGAGCCGCTGATGTACGGCCGCACCACGCGTTTCCGCTCCGCGCTGAACGTCGTCGATGAGGTGCAGGACTTCCACGACCGGCACAACATCAATCACTTCATCTTCGTCGACGACACGCTGACCACGCGCAAAGAACGGATCATGGAGATGTGCGCGCTGCTGAAGGAGCGGAAGCTCGACATCACGTGGGAAGGGTGGACGCACGTCAACACCGTGACGCCCGACCTGCTCGTCGCGATGCACGAGGCGGGACTGCGCCGGCTGTCGTTCGGCATCGAGTCGGGCAACGCCGAGGTTCTCCACTCGCTGAAGAAAAACTCGACATTGCCGCGCATTCGTGATGCGTACAAATGGGCCAAACAGGCCGGGATCGAAACGCGCGGCTCGGTCATCCTCGGGCTCCCCGGCGACACGAAAACGTCGGTGCAGGAGACGATCGATTTCGTCGTCAATCTGAAGGAATGCGATCACGCCTACTTCAACATCGCGATGCCGTATCCCGGCACGGAGATCCGCCGCCAGGCGCTCGCGGGCGAAGAGGGCGTGCGGCTGCTGACCGAGGAGTATTCGGAGCTGCGCCGCCAGGGACAGAAGGTCGTCATGGAAGTGAACGACCTCGACACCAAATCGCTGCTCCAGTTCCAGCGTCAGGCGTATCTGCGCTTCTGGCTGACGCCGCGCCGCATCTGGTACAACGTCGTCCGCTCCGGATTCAAAGCCGCGCTGCAGAACGGATGGGCGTTCTTCCGCTCGTTCGTCTTCCCCTCGCACAACGGCCGCGTGCGGTTCATCTCCGAGATCACCGACATCTACGAGGCGGTTTCGGGACGCGTGTGGTCCGCAACGGAGAAGAACAAGGCGGCGTAGCTTGCGGCCGCCGCTGTGGCGCTGCCCCGATTGCGGACGCGAGTTCGCGAATCGCAATCAGACGCACACCTGCGCCGCGCTACGCAGCGTCGACGAGCACTTCAGTGGCAAGGACGTTCTGGTGCGCGAGCTGTTCGACATCTTCGTCGCGCAGCTCTCGCGCTTCGGGCCGTTCCAGATCCTGCCGGAGAAAACGCGCATCGCATTTCACGTGCGGATGTCGTTCGCGCAGGTGACTCCGCGCAGACATCATCTCGACGGACATCTCGTATTGGCCAAGGCGTTCGATGAACCGACGTTTCGCAAAGTGGAGACGATCTCGAAGAGGAATCACGTGCATCACTTCCGGCTGAGCAGCGCGAGCGAGATCACGCCGGAGCTCGTCGAGTTTCTCGGACGAGCGTATGCGGTGGGGTGTCAGGAGCACGTGCGGAGATAGCGGTCTACTGCGTGTGGCAGGCGTTCGAGCAGTAGTAACAGCCGTTCGACTGCGGGTACGTCTTCTTAGCCTCGCGCACTGCGTCCCAGCAGTTGCTGAAGTAGCCGAGATATTGCTGGTTCGCCACCTCAGGCATGTACGAGCAGCCGTCCCTGTGCACTTCATGATCGCCATTTGATTGAGCGTTCTTGTTGACGTAGTAGTAATGCATCGGATGCAGGCCTCCGCATGCATAGACACGCTCATTCGACGGAGGTGGCGTAAGCCTGCGGAACGAACGCGGACTTCATCCGTCTCCAGAACATGCTGAATGTGCCGGGAGAGTCACCCATGAGTTGGACAAGGGGAACAATCGTGGCGGCGTCAACGGATGGGGGGAGCCAACGGGATCTTCGGCAGACTGGTGTCGGTGAAGCCATGAAACTTACAACCTTTCTCCTTCTCCTCACCTGCGCCGCGTCGGCTGCACCTGTCGGGAAGCGTGTCGACATCGGCGGGCGCACTCTGCACATCGTCTGCATGGGTGAAGGTCCGCGCACGGTCCTCATGGAGTCGGGCGCGGCGGAAGGCTTTTACGAATGGTGGCTGGTGCAGAGCGCGCTGAAGGGCGAGATCCGCACCTGTTCGTACGATCGCGCCGGTTTCGGATGGAGCGATCCGCCGTCGTCGGAGCGCAGCGTCGCGAATTACATCTCCGATCTGCACGAGCTGTTGCGCCGCAACGGTGAGAAGCCGCCGTTCATCCTGGCCGGTCATTCGATGGGCGGATCGATCGTGCAGCGCTACTACTGGCGATATCCGTCTGAAGTCGCGGGCATCATCGCGGTCGATCCGATCAACGCGGAGTCGAATCAGGCGAAAGTCCCTGAAATGCAGCAGGCGATTGCTGCACATCGCGCGCGGCGCACCAAAGAAATGGAAGCGTGGCGCGCGAGCGGCAACTGGCCGAAGCAGGATTTCCCCTCCGCGCTTCCTGTCGACTTGCGCGCGCAGCTCATCGCCGCAAGCGCGTCGAGAAACTGGTGGGAAGCACGATTCGGCGAAGGCGCACTGCCCGACCTCGACGTGACGATGTCCGCCGAAGAGCGACACATCGGCGTGCCGCTTGTCGTGATTGCCGCGCGCTGGACGAAGCCCGCCGGCTGGTCAGACGAGGCGACTGAACGCTTCCGTCAGCACTGGCTCGACGGACAGAAAGAGATCGCCTCGCGATCGGAGCACTCACGCATCGTCTTCACTGATGTGGGACACGAAGTACCGATCGAAGCGCCCGAGCTGATCGCGAGGGAAATCCGCGCGATGGCTCGCGTCGTGTGGCCGTAACGCTACTTGCCCGCGTCGTTCAGCACCGTCGCGACGCCGTTCACGCGCCGCAACGAGCTTCATCGATACCTTACGTCCAACACCTTCCGCACGACGTCCTTCGCCACATCGGGCAGATTCTGCACGCGCGTGAGGATGTCGTTGAACGTGTGCGACTCGCCGCCGTGCTTGAAGCACTCGCCGCAGCGCGGGAGCTGCGAGAAATCGCGCGCCTCGAATGCCGCCTTCATCTGCGCCATGCGATCGCTCTCGATGATCTCGGTCAGCGTCTGCGTCTTCAGATCGCCCATGACCTGATCGCCGTGCGCGTCGTAACAGCAATGCGTGACGCGGCCGTCGGCGAAGATCACGATCCAGGTGAAAAACGCGCCCTGCACGCATCCGTAGAACTTGCCGTGCAGATCGGTCTCTTCGTTCACGTCGAGCGCTTCGCACGTCCGCTCGATCACCCGCGCGTTCGAGTACTTCTTCAGCTCGAACACGCGCCGGAAATCGTCGACCGTCTCGCCCAGCGTCAGACGGGAGCGCATCTTCTGGATCTCGATGCGGATCGGATGTCCCTTCGCCTGCGCGAGGAACTTGCGGGTAAGGTCAACCAGTTGATCGAAGTCGCCGCCGGTGCGGAGGTGCGGATAGACATCGGGCTGGATCGAGTCGACGCAGATGCGCAGTCGCTTGAGCGGCGACGCCAGCAGCTTCGCGCCGACCGCTTCGGTCAGCACCAGTCCGTTCGTCGACACGCTCGCTTCGGGGAAGAGGCGGATCGCGTCGTCGATGCGGGCGTACAGCAGCGGCTCGCCCATCTCGTGCAGCCATTTCAGTTTCAGGCCGAGGCCGTGGATCTCGCGCTCCGCTTTTTCGACCACCGGCCACGCCATGTCTTCGTACGGACGGCGCAGCACCGGCAGCGGACACATCCCGCAGCGCAGGTTGCATTTCGACGTCAGCTCGAGGCCGACTTTGATCCGTCTCGGTACGATCGCCATGGTCATCGCAGCAAGCGCCCGAACACCTTAGCGTATTCCGTCCACGAATACCTGCGGGCGGACTCCGCCGCGCGTTGCTCCATCGCGGCACGATCGCGCGATGTGAAGAACTCGTCGACGGCGCGCGCCAGATCGTGCGGATCTTCCGGTTCGATCAGCATGCCGTTCGTGCCGTCGATGATCTCCGGCAATCCGCCGACTCGTGTGGCGATCACCGGCCGGGCGAAGTGGAACGCGGTCAGCGCGACGCCGCTCTGTGCCTCGGCGCGGTACGGCGCGATCACGACGTCGGCGGCGGAGAAGTACGTCGCGATCTCCGAATCGGGGATGTAGCGGAACTCGAAGCGGACACCTCGGCGTGCGGCGGCATGGCCGGGCGGGGTGACGCGCGGCATGGCCGCGCGTGCGGGAGCGGCGGCATGGCCGCCGCACTCCTTCGCCAGCGCGATGTACTCCTCCTTCAGGTTCCACCACGCCTCCCCTGCCGCGAGCAGCAGCACGTCGGACTTCAGCTCCGCCCACGCGCGCAGGGCGATGTCCAGTCCTTTGAACGGCCGCATGTGGCCGAAGAAAAGGGCAACATGTTGACTATCGATGGCGAGCGCCTTGCGCGCCTCGTCACGTGAAGGAATCGCGCCGCCGAGCTCGTGCACCGGCAGAAATGTTTTGACCACGTGCCGTCCGCGCGAC
Organism: Thermoanaerobaculia bacterium; assembly: GCA_035255945.1. Classification (GTDB taxonomy): domain Bacteria; phylum Acidobacteriota; class Thermoanaerobaculia; order Gp7-AA8; family Gp7-AA8; genus JAJPHC01. The sequence continues at coordinate 13,803 of DATEZA010000108.1, read as the reverse complement.
CGGCGCCACGCTTCGTCCGCTTCGTGACGCGCGTGCGCGACGAGCACGTTGCCGCGGCGCAGCACGAGGTTGGTCATCAGGCGCTTCCACCACGCCGGCTCCTTGTCGCCGACGTTGTGGCATTGCACGATCACGCGCGTCCGCCGGCGCAGCAGCGCCATCATCACGCGCGTTGGCAGCACCCACACCCAGATGTAGAGCACGAAGATCACGTCGTCGTACTGGCGCAGACGCCAGCCCGCGCGCAGCCAGGTCAGCGGATTGACGAGATCGAGGATGAACTCGCCCTTCGATTGCGGAAGCGTGTTGTCGATGTCCGAAACGCCGCCGGGATAGAGGCTCGTCGGATACTGGCGCTTGAACGAGATCACGTCCGCGCCGAGCTCCTCGGCCAGCCGCGTCGTGCAGTACGCAACGCCGGATCGGTACGGAAAGACGGGGCCGACGATGGCGACTTTTGCGCGCGCCGTCATGCAGCGGACAGGAAATTCACGACCGTCGACGCGAAGTACGCGCCCCACGTCCTCGCATCGAAGACGAGTGATGACGACATGAAGCAGGAGTGTGTGCAGTGGCACTCCTTGGCGCGGATCGACGCGCGCTGCGCATCGGCCGCCTCGGAGAACCAGAGCTCGTTGAAGTCGAAATCGTGATCGCGGACGTTGCCCACCGCATCGCGCAGCTCGCACATCCGCACTTCGCCGCGCGCATCGAGCACGCCCGACACGCGCCCCGCATGACACGGACGCACCTGCGTCTGCTGCTCGAGCACCGCGAGCTCCATCCGCCGCGAGTACACCTTCACGAATTTGAGGAAGCTGTCGTAGTGCGGATACGTGTCCCAATACGCCTCGAGCTTCGGCAGCAGCTCGCGATAACGCTGGGTCGTGATCGGCTGAATGTTCTTGTCGGGCTGATCGCCGCGCAGCATCTCGAAGGAGTGGAACGACACCGCCGGGAAGTCGCGCTTCACGCCGGCGAACATTTCATCGAGCTCCTCCGCGTTGTAGGTGCACAAACACGTGTGCACGTTCACGGTGAGGTTCTGATAGCGCTCGCGCAACGCGATCAGCGCGGCGTACGTCTTCTTCGCTTTTTCGTAATTGTTCGGAACGCCGCGGATCCAGTCGTGTTTCTCGCCGATGTGATCGATCGACAGGTTGACGACGATCTGCGTGTCGGGACAACGCTGCAGCGTCGCCTCGGTCGACTTCGCGATGAGATCCGAGGCGATCGCGCCGGTCGGGATGGTGATCTGTTTGACGTGATTCTTTTTCGACAGCGTCTCGCAGACCTCGGGCAGATCGCGGCGCAGGAACGGCTCGCCGCCGCTCATGACGATGAAGAGGAGATCGCCGAGGGAGGCGAACGTGCGCTGCAACTCGTCGAGGGAGAGCTCGTGCTCTTTGTTCTTGCGCAGCTGCTCCCAGTTGAAGCAGGTGCGGCAGAACGAATTGCAGTCGTAGGTCAGCCCGACGATCAGGTAGACCGGCTTCATTCCCCGCTTGTCGACGAGGAAACGAAGGTACTGGAGTTTGTCGGTGAACTTCATGCGAGTTTCGCTTGGGCAAACGACAGTGCAGTTTAGGCGATTCCGTCATCCCGAGACGAAAGCAATCCGCGACAAATCCCGGCAAAGTAAGTGGCGTGGTGAGCCATGAAGAAGAATGGGATGAGGGGCCAGTGGGTCTTTGGGACGCGCGTGATGGGGAGACTGAGAGACAGAGAGACGAAGAAATACAGCGGGAGCGAGATGGGCAGCGTGATGAGTCCGATCACGCCGGCGATCAGGAACGCTTTGATCTTTGGGGGGCGCGCTCCGCGCCGCATCATCTGTCCTGTTTTCACGCGATAGCGCCAGCGTTGGGCGAGATACGCGCGGGGGAATGCGCGGCGGCGATGGAAGACGCGCACGGCGTCGGTGTAGACGACGTGCGGCAGCAGACCTTCGATCAGGGCGGTGTCTTCGCCGATGTAGCCGATCGATTCATCGAAGCCGTTGAACGCGCTGCGTCGGACGAAGAGGTTCACCAGCGCGATGTCGCTCGCGTGTTTGATCGCGAACGTGCCGCGGCGATTCTCGTGTGCGGCGACGCCGCTGCCGATCCATGGAGTTGCGAGCAAGGTGTCGGAGATGAGCTCGGCAGTCGATGAATCATCCGGCGCGGGATCGGGGCCGCCGAGGGCGAGCACATCGGGATGCGCGTCGAGAAAGCGAGCAGCGTTCGCGAGCCAGCCGGGCAATGCGATCGCGTCGTCATCGATGAACGCGAGGATCTCCCCGCTCGACTCGGAAACTGCTCGATTTCTTCGAGTTGCGGGATTACGATTCGGTTCCACGACGTTTCGGACGCCGGCTCGCGCGGCCTCCGGCAACGGCGCGGCAGATACCACAATCAACTCGAATAGGAACGGCGCATCCTGACGCAGCACCGACGCGATCGCACGTTCCGCGTCGCCTCCGACTCGCTCCACTGGCATGATGACGCTGACTTTCACTGCATGAAGCTTATCGTTCAAATACCCGCATTCAACGAAGAGGCAACGATCGCGGCCACCATCCGCGACATCCCGAAAACGATCGACGGCATCACCTCGGTCGAAACGCTGGTCATCGACGACGGCAGCTCCGACAAGACCGCCGACGCCGCGCGCAAAGCGGGTGCGAATCATGTCGTGCAGCTGAAGACGCATCGCGGACTCTCCGCCGCGTTCGTCGCCGGCATCGACGCTTCGCTCCGCCTCGGCGCCGACATCATCGTCAACACCGACGCCGACAATCAGTACGTCGCCGCCGACATCGCGAAACTCATCGCGCCGATCGTGACGGGAACGGCCGAGGTCGTGGTGGGCGATCGCGAGGTATCGAAGTCGCCGCACATGTCGGGATTCAAACGGATGCTGCAACGCCTCGGCAGCCGCACCGTCAGCCTTGCCTCGGGCATCGACGTCAACGATGTGACCAGCGGCTTCCGCGCCTTCTCGCGTGAAGCGGCGATGCAGATCAACGTCTTCAATCCGTTCACCTACACGCTCGAGACGATCATCCAATCGGGCAATCACAACCTCGGCGTGCAGTCGGTGGCGATCCGCACGAATGCGCCGACGCGTCCGTCGCGGCTGTATCGCGGTCTCGGCACGTATCTGCGCAAGTCGATAGCGACGATCTTCCGCATCTCGACGGTCTATCGTCCGCTGAAGACCTTCGCCTGGATCGGCTCGATCCTGATGCTCGCCGGAGTGATCCTGGGATTGCGCTTCGTGTGGGCGTTCCTGCACGGCAATGGCGGCGGACACGTTCAGTCGCTGATCCTCTGCGCCGTGTTTCTGGTGACCGGCTTCCAGACGTGGCTCATCGCGCTCGTCGCCGATCTGATCGCCGTGAATCGCCGGCTCAGCGAAGACATGCTGCTGCGACTCAAGCGCCTGGAGATGCCGCGTGTAGGACAAGCTCTCAGCTTGTCGGGAAACCCCGTGAGGTCAGCGGGACAACCTGGGAGGGCGGCGGGGGGACAACCTGAGAGGTTGTCCTACACCAAGCCGCGAAAAGCGGCGCAGCAACCGCAGCAAGCCAAGCCACAGCCGCAACAACAACCGCAGCCACAAGCGGAAAAGCCTGCCGACACACAATGGGTCTGGCTCGACGAGAACAAGCTCGACAATCGCAACGCGTCCGCATCACCGGCACCGGCAATCGAGCCGGAGGACGATGAGCCGGAGCCGCCGGCCGAAGGGGGCGGCGGAGGCGGAGGCAATCGCCGCCGTCGCCGCCGCGGCCGCGGTGGCCCGAGACAGCATCCCGAATTGCCGGGCAATCGCGGGAAGCATGTCTCGGGCGAAGACGAGTAGCTACGGCTGCGGCTGATTGCCGATGTCGGGGTCGATGACCTCCTGTCGATCATCGAGTGCCTGAATGCGGAAGTGGTTTCCCCGATCATCGACGACGTACATGAAATACGTGTAGAGCTGCTGGTTCGCGCCGGTGTTCGGCCCGGGGCCCGATGCGATGTACGGGCGTTTGTCCAGTCCCAACGACGGTGGCGGACCGACCGGGACCGGCACGCTGCCGAGCCACGGCGGACTCGACGGCTGAATCTGCACGGCGATGTTCGGACCTCCAGGTCCATCCGGCAGCGGAGTGTCGCTGTTGTCCCATCCGAGGTTGGGTACCATGATGTTCCACGAGAGGCTTTGATCGTCGCGAAAGATGTTGATTTGGAACGGCTGAGCAACGGGGCCGTTCGGACCGGGCACCACAAAAATATGTTGGACCATGGCTACTCTCCTTTTGCCGCTGCATTGCGGCTCTCTCTGCTGAAGTTGACGAGATCACGGGGGCGGTAACCGATCTGATCGAGATGGGCGAGCAACGGCTTTGCGCCGTCGTCGCCGAGACGCAGGAGCGACCGGGTCCAGCAGTCGATGTCTTGCGGGTCGGACGAATTGCGGGCGTAGGGCTCGATCGTGGCGCGCGCCTGCTGCCAGGCATCGCGCGCATCGGAAGCACGGCCCCGGGCGGCGAGGATATCGCCGCGAACGAGATGCGCCTCACTGATGAAATGCACCGTCGACGCATCCTTCATCGGCGAGAGCAGCCGCAGCGAGTCATCGATCGATGACATCGCATTCGCCGTGTCGCCGCCGGCGAGCATCACGCGTGCTTGTGTGATGTGGACGATGCCGAGGTCGCGCTTCCAGGCGGTGCGATTCGGATCGAGGCCGAGCAGTTGTCGCACCTGATGTTCCGCTTCGCCGGCGTTGCGCCGCGCTTCGGCGAGGTTGCCGCCGCGGCGCGAGAGATCGGCGATGCGCATCTGCGTCATGCCGAGATTTCGGCGCCAGTCGGTGTTCGCCGGCTCGATTGCGTTGAGTGATTGCTCGATCTCGAGCTCCGCGCGGCGATTGGCCAGCGCCGCCGTGTCGTCGCCCTTCGCTTCATCGAGCACCGCGAGATAGCTGTAATTGATCGCCTGGCGAATGCGCCACTGCGTCTGCTTCGAATCGCGTCCGATCAGCTCGCGGAAGATCTCCGCTTCGCGCTCGAAATAGTCGCGCGCCTCCTGCAGACGCCCGAGGCGTTGCAGCGCGTAGCCGATGTGGTTCAGGGTGATGGTCAGATCGAACTGCCGGTCCAGGTCGTGCGGTGCGGCGAGCGCATACGCTTCCTTCGCCGCCAGCGCAACGCGATAGTCGGCGAGCGCGCCGGCAAGATCGTTCCGCATCTCCAGGATCAGCGCCACCGTGCTGTGTCCGTAGCCCCGCTCGAGCTGGTATTTCGCGTTGCCCGGCTCGCGCTTCACGAGATCCTCGGCGATGTTCATGTACGCGCGCATGTGCCGCAGCGCTTCGTTCAGATTCCCCTGCAGGCGGAACGCGTTGCCCACCCAGAAATGACTCGTGCCGAGGGCAAGCTGCGCGTCGTTGTTCTCCGGCGCGCGGCGCGACGCAGCACTCGAGAATGTGAGCGATCGCTGGAAGACGTGCATCGCGTCGTTCAGCTTCCCCTGCGCGATGCGCACTTCACCGAGCTGATTGAGCGCCTCGGAACTGCGGAGCAATTCGGCAACGCTCAATGCGTGCGGATCGAGTGACCCCGCGTATTCGAGCGCCTTCGTCGCCGTCGCGTCCAGCACATCGAGACGTCCGACCGGCTCGAGCTTCTTGCGCAAATCGCCGACCATGAATCCGATCAGGTCGTCCGCCTGGGCGCGGCGTTTGCGCGCTTCGCTCTCCGCCGCTTTCGCCACCGCGCGCTCGTGCCGCAGATCGAGCGTGTACTTCGTGGTGCCGAGGACTGCGAGCGAGATGACGGCGGCAATCGCGCCGTTGCGCACGAGGCGGCGCGGACGCTCGGCGATGAACTTCAGCTTCGCCAGTGCATCGACGGCGGTCGGACGATCGGACGGCGCAAGCTGCTTCAGTTGATTGATCAGCGTGGCGATCTCGCGCTGTTTCAGCTTCGCCGGCAGCGACTCGCCGATCGCCGCCTTCATCATCACTTCCGCGCCGCTCCAGCCGGCGGGATACGGCTCATCCCCGCTGAAAAGCGTCTGCAGCACGAGGCCGTACGCGTACATGTCGCTGGCAGTGGTCAGCGTCTCGCCGCGCGCCTGCTCGGGACTCATGTAAAGCGGCGTGCCGACCGCGATGCCAACCGCAGTGGCGACCGCAGGCGTCTCGTTGAATTCGGGGAACACCCAACGCTTCAACGTCGCCTTCGGATCGTTGGAGACGAAGCCGTGCTCCGACTGATCGCGCGTGCGCAGCCGCACCGCTTCGTTCTTGCCCGACGCGCGCTCGAGCCAGCGGGCCAGTCCGAAGTCGAGCACTTTGACCACGCCGTTGCGCGTGAGCATCACGTTGTCCGGCTTGAGATCGCGATGAATGATGCCGGCGCGGTGCGCGGCCACCAGCACGTCGGCGATCGAGGTCGCGATGCGCAGCTGCTCCGCGCTGCTCAAGCCGTCGCGAATCGCTTGCGTGAGCGTACGGCCGTCGATCAGCTCGAGCACGAGCACATCGACGTCCGGCTCGTCATCGATCAGATCGTAGATGCGGCAGATGTTCGGATGTTCGAGCTGCGACAGCGCGTGTGCTTCGCGGATCAGTCGCGCGCGTGCATCGCGATCGCCGGGATGGCGATGAAGGACCTTGAGCGCGACGCGCCGGCGAAGCTTCTCGTCGAAGCCTTCGTAGACATCGCCCATTCCCCCCTGTCCGAGGAAGTGTTCGACGCGGATGTGCCGAATCCGGCGCCCGCCCAGATGCATGGTTGATTGGACCCTTCTGTAATTATAGAGGGGATGCTACGCGCGTTTTACGCGTACGCGTTGCAAAAATGTGCGGCAACCTCGGCCGCGAGCGCGAGCTCGGGCGGGACCGTCACCAGCGGATGAATGGCGTTGAAGGTGTGCGTGGCGGACGCGATGATCATCTTCGACACATCGACGGTACGCGAGGCGATGACGTCCGCCTCGTGGACCGGCACCGATTCGTCCTTCCCGCCGTGCACGACGAACAGCGGCACCTGCAGCCGCTCGACCGCCGCGCCGATGTCGAGACGCGCGGCATTCGCTTCGAGGTCGTCCAGCATTCGCGACGACATCCGCATGACCTGCTTCGTTCGGGCATTCACGACTTCCGCGAATCCATCGCGACGCCATTGCTGCTTGGTGGCATCGTCCCAGCGATCGGTGCGCGAGATCGCGTTCCAGGTGATCACGCCGCAGAGGTCGGAGACTTCGTTCGCGCCGAGGAGTGCAGTGCCGCCGCCGCGCGAGTGTCCGAGGAGGAAGGTGGAGAGTGAGGGGAACTGCGAGCGGCAGTAATCGGCGACGGTGCGGAGATCGGCGACCTGCGCGGAGTACGTGTCACCTTCGAACAGATCGAGGCGATCGAACTGATCCCCTCGCCCGCCGACGCCGCATCGCGACATGTTGAAGCGGCAGACCGCAAGCTCGTGTGAGGTGAACTGATCCGCCACCCACGGAAAAAAGCCCCAGTCCATGAAGCCTTTGAATCCGTGCACGACGATCACGAGCGCGCGCGGATGATGCGGCAGCGAAAGCTCGCCATGGATCTCGAGTCCTTCTTCCGATTTGAGCTGGAATTTCATGGTTGCCGGAGTGCGGCGGCCATGCCGCCGCTGCTTCTTCGTAAGGCGGCCATGCCGCCGGCACGTCGCGCGGAACCGCGCGGCGGCAGCGAGCTGCCGCGCTCCTACACGTTGAACCGGAACAGAATCACATCCCCGTCCTGCACTTCGTACTCTTTCCCCTCGGAGCGCATGCGTCCTGCAGCCTTCGCGCCCTGCTCGCCGCCCTGCGCGACGTAGTCATCGTACGCAATCGTCTCCGCGCGGATGAAGCCGCGCTCGAAGTCGCTGTGGATCGCGCCCGCGGCCTCGGGCGCTCGCGCGCCGCGGCGAATCGTCCAGGCGCGCGACTCTTTCGGTCCCGCGGTGAAAAACGTCTCGAGGTTCAGCAGCTTGTACGCCGCGCGCACCAGCACATCGAGTCCCGGCTCCGGCAATCCCATCTCCAGCAGGAAGTCCTTGCGCTCGTCCGGCGGCAGCTGCGCGATCTGTGCTTCGAGCTCGCCGCAGATCACCACCACTTCGCCCTTCTTCGCCGCCGCGATCGCCCGCACTTTCTGCAGCAACGGCGTTTCGTTGCCGAGGTCACCCTCGGCCACGTTCGCGACGTAGAGCACCGGCTTCATCGTGATCGGATTCAGCTCGCGGATCGCGGCGCGCTCTTCGTCCGTGAACTCGATCGCGCGCAGCGGCGTCCCTTCGTTCGCAGCGGCGATCGCTTTCGTCAATGCATCGGCCGCCGCCTGCGCATCCTTCTGTCCGACGCGCGCCAGCCGCACCACTTTGTCCGCGCGCTTCTGCAATGCATCGAGATCGGCGAGCAGCAGCTCGGTCTCGATGATCTCGATGTCGCGCTCCGGATCGACCGAATTCTCGACGTGCACGACATTCGGATCGTCGAAGCAGCGGACGACGTGCAGGATCGCGTCGGTCTCGCGGATGTTGGCGAGGAACTGGTTGCCGAGGCCCTCGCCTTTGCTCGCGCCGCGGACCAGTCCGGCGATGTCGACGACCTTCAGATCGGTGTAGACGGTCTGCTTCGATTCCGCGAGCTCCGCCAGCTTGTCGAGCCGCTTGTCGACGACCGGCACGATGCCGACATTCGGCTCGATGGTGCAGAAAGGATAGTTCGCGCTTTGTGCACCAGCGGCGGTCAACGCGTTGAAGATGGTGGATTTCCCGACGTTCGGCAGGCCGACGATTCCGACACTCAGTCCCATGCGACGCGCACCAACGGCTGAAGCGTATCGATGATTCCGTTAGTGGTCGAGAGCGACCGAGTGCATGTTCTCGACCTTCCAGCCGACCTGCCAGTCGGGCACCAGCTCGACGAGTCCGATCTCCACCGGCGCGAGCTGAAAGTCGCCCTGCTGATCGATGTGCGCCGCGATCAACTCGTACGTCACGAACGCCAGGATGCTGTGCGGCTTCTGGCCGACCGCGGACATTCGCAGCAGCCCATTCGGATAACGCTGCTTGAAACGATCGAGACGCTCCTGCGGCGTGCCGCCGCGAATCACCGACTCCACTTCGGCCGGCGTAGTGATCTTTCGTCCGACTTTGAAAATCGGCCGCAGCGACACCGGCGCGTGCGGCTTCACCATCTCGTTGCGCAGTTCGGAGTCCGGCACGTCATCGGCCATCGCTTCGACATAGTCGGCGTTCGGCTGCTCCGTCCGATCGATGATGTGGGGGAAGCCGGTGCGGCGGCCTGCGATCAGCGCACCAATCGAATACATCGACTGGCGTAGCGCCTCCTCGGTGCGCCCGAGCGTGGCGGCAAGCAGCAGCGTGGCGAGAATCACGCAGAAATTCTACGCGCCATCTCCGTCGCGCCGATCAGCCCCACGCGCGGATTCGCGATGAGATTCACGGGAATGTTGCGCAGCATCTGCTGAAAACGGCCCTTGCGGAGAAATGCCTCGATGAAGCGTCCGTCCGTAAACCATTCGAGATTGCGCGCCGCGATCCCGCCCGCGAGAAACACGCCGCCGCGCGCGAGCACGCGCAAGGCCATGTTCCCAGCCTCGGAGCCGTAGATGTCGATGAAGATCCGCACGGTGTTGCGCGCCGCTTCGTCGCCGCGCGCGTACGCCGCCGCGATCTCGGCCGGAATCACATCGTCGTACTCGCGCTCCACGCCGGTCACGAAGTTGTGGATGTTGACCAGGCCCATCCCCGATACGAGCCGCTCCCAGCTGACGTGTCCGAGCTTCTCATGCAGCCCGGCGAACAACCGCGTCTGCTCTTGGTCCTGCGGCGCGAAGTCGCCATGTCCTCCCTCGGACGCAATCACGTTCCAGCGCGCGCCGTCATGCATCACCATCGCTTCGCCGAGACCCGTGCCCGCGCCGACGATGCCGATCGGTCCCTTCGCCTCGCGCGTGCCGAGCTGCAGCGGCACGACGTCGTTGTCGGCGAGCAGCGGCACGCCGAGGGCGACCGCTTCGAAGTCGTTGATCAGCGCGACGTGCGCGATCGCGAATGTTTGCTCGAGCTTGTCCGCATCGATCTGCCAGTGCAGATTCGTAACGGAGGCGATGCGTTCGACGACCGGGCCGGCGACGGCGAAACAGGCGGCGTCGGCGCGATGCGGACTGCGTGCGGTGAAGTCGCGCAGCATGTCCTCGAACGCCGCGTGTGCGCCGCTCTCGTATCGCTGCTCGATCGTGACGCCGTTGTCGTCGATGAATTGAAAGAGCGTTTTCGTTCCACCGATGTCGCCTGCAATCACCCGCATGGACCGAAGTCTAGCGCCGCTGCGCTATATTCAAAGGATGCTGTTCGCCGATGCGGTCGCGACGCTCAAGCGCAGCCGGGCCATCGCGGCCGACGCCCACCAGACGGTCGAACGAGCAATGCGCCTTCGCGAGCTGCGCGTCCTGTGGCAGAACACGCACGACGCCTACCGGAAACTCTGCGCGCTCACCGGCGAGCAATCGGACGACGATACGAAACAGGCGCTGATCGATGCGCTGATCATGCGCGAGACGATCGTCGAGCTGATGCGCGAAGAGAGAGGCAGTGGTGATTCGTGATGAACACTCCGTCCGGCGGTCATCCCGAGCGTAGTCGAGGGACCCGGGGGCACGGGCGGCGCGCCACCCACACCCGCGGTTAAGGGCGGCGCAGCTTCCGCATTGCGAGCAATGCGAGCCCGCCGAACGTCACTCCGGCTGCGATATGCCGCCCGCGATGGGACGGCTGTCTCCATCCGCCGCTCACCGCCTTCGGCTCCGTCGATTCGAAGAGATTTCCTTCCGCCGAGGTGGACGGCGCGTCCTCGAACTGCGCCGAATCGAGATAGCGCGCCATCATCTTTTCGTAGGTGCGCGGTGCGAGATGCGCCTGCGCCTTCGCCGCACGTGCCGAAGTCCCGACCAGCACCTCGGCGCGGGGATGCTCGAGCAGCAACGCGATCGTCTCCGCGACTTTCGACGCGGGATACGTCGGCCGCAATGCACGAACGGCGCGCCCGCTGTAATTCGCGGCGTGTTGAAAGAACGGCGTGTCGATCGCGGACGGCATTACGGTGCAGACGTGGATGTCGCGCAGTTGATCGATCTCCAGCTCCATCCGCAGCGACGCCGAGAATCCACGCACCGCGTACTTGCTCGCGACATACGCCGACGTGTACGGCTGGGGCGCCGCGGAGAAGCCGGAGCCGATATTGATCAGGACACCGCGGCCGCGGAGGCGGAACTCGGTCATCGCGATGCGCGCGCCGTTCACGTAGCCGATCAGGTTCGTCTCGATCACGCGGCGGAAGACGTCGGAAGGCGTTTCTTCGAAGCGGCCGTACGAGCCGACGGATGCGCAGTTGATCCAGGCGTCGAGCCGTCCGAAGGCGACGATCCCGCGGCGCGCGGCCTCGCGCAGGTGGGGCTCGCGCGTGACATCGGCAGGCGCAGCGAGCGCGCGACCGCCCAATGCCTCGCATTCGCCGACCACACCGGCGAGCGCGCTCGCGTCGCGGGAGATGAGGATCAGCGCGTCGCCGCGTCGGGAAAGCTCGTGTGCAGTGGCGCGCCCGATGCCGCTCGACGCGCCGGTTATCACGACGACGCGCTGATCGCTCACGGCAAACGCTACTGCAAATTGCTTTCCAGTTTCTGCAACATACTTACATATTCTTTTGCGCAATTTGAAAACGCGGCGTACACTCGGTGAATACCCATGTCCGATAAACGCGTGCTCGTCGTCGACGACGATGCCGCCATCCGCCAGATGTTCATCACCCTCTTACGGCGCAATGGTTACGTTGTGGATGCGGTGCATGACGGCAACGAAGGGTTGTCGCGCATCCGCTCCTGTGAGTATTGCGCCGTGATTCTCGATTTGATGATGCCGATCACTAGCGGTTTCGAGATGCTCGACATCCTGGAGCGCGAGAAACCTCACGCACTGCAGCGGGTGATCGTCACAACCGGAGCCAGCCGTAACGATCTAAGCAAGCTCGACTCTTCGCGAGTTTTTGCGCTCATCCGGAAACCTTTCGACATTCATGAGCTGTTACGGAAAGTCGAAGAGTGTTCGGAAAAACTGAACCTCGTGCGCTAAACTTTTGTGGAGGGAAAACATGATCGGAACTCGGATTCGGGAGTTGCGCACGGCACGCAGGCTGTCGTTGAGTGATGTGGCGCAAGAGGCTTCGATCAGCACGGCTACCCTGTCGCGCATCGAGACCGGGAAGCAGAACATCGATGTCGGCCTGATGACGGTGCTCGCCCGCGTCCTGCACATCTCGCCGCACGATCTGCTCGATGCCGAAGGTGAACCGGATGATTTCCTTGCCGACAAGATCGCGACGCTGAAACCGGATGACCGCGCGCGTTTCTGGCGCGACCTCACCGGCTCCCGCAAACGCAACGGAATGAGCTCCCGCCGCATGGAAGACCTGGGCGTCGAAGTCGAAGAGCTCCTCGCGCAGATCGACTTCCTGCGCGGCGAAGTCGATCGCATCCGCCAGGGTTTGCGCGGGCGCAACGCGCCGCGCCGCGCCGCGCGGTAACGTTCGCGGCGGACGATCTCTCCACATTACGTAGACGATTTTTGTACCGAGGTATCCTCGGCTTATGAAAGTTGCTGAGCTGAAACTGGTCGTCGATGCAAACGCCGTGGAGATGCGGCAAGAGTTTGCGAATGTGCGCGAAGAGATGCACTCCGAGTTCGTAAGTGTGCGCGCCGAAATCGCGGACGTGCGCACAGAAATGCGCGACGGATTCGCCGCGGTCATACAGAAGATGGATGCGAATCAGGCGGAGCTCAACCGCCGTTTCGACTTCATGTTCGGACACCTCCTCGACGAAGCGGCGCCGATGATTCAACACGAGGTCGGAAAGCAGCTGGCGGGCGTCGAAGACCGCATCTTCGAAGCTGTCGACAAACGTGTCGACGACCGCGTCGATCGCAAGCTCGTCGCCTTTGAAAAGCGTCTCTCCCGCAAACGCGCGCAGCGCTAACCTCGCGCCGGCACGCGGGAGCCCTCTCCTTCATCATGGAAAAGCGCGAGCGAAAAGGCCTCACCACACCATTCCGATCGCCCGGACTCTCCACAATACGTAGACGATTTTTGCACCGAGGTATCCTCGGGTTATGAAAGTTGCTGAGCTGAAGCTGGTCGTCGATGCAAACGCGGTGGAGATGCGGCAGGAGTTCGTGAATGTGCGCCGGGAAATAGCCGACGTGCGCACGGAAATGCACGATGAATTTGCCGACGTGCGTAAAGAGATGCGCGATGGATTCGCCGCGGTGGACCAAAAGCTCGACGCGTACAACGCGGGGCTCCATCACGAGATCGACCTGATCGCCGAGCGCGTGGCCAGGAATGTCGAGATCGTGCTGGAAGACAAGATCCACAAGATCGTCGATGTTCACGTCATGCCCGTGCTCGAGAAACGCATCGACGAGCGCATCGACGAAAAGCTCGCCGCCTTCGAGCACCGCCTTCCCCGCAAACGCGCAAAGCGCTAGCTCCGCGCCGGCACGTCCACCAGCACCAGCACCGCCCCGTCGATCTTGTTCTCCGTCGTCCGGTACGGCCGCACGCGCAGCGAGTACCACTGGCCGGCGCGATCCTGCACATCCACCTCGCGCGTCTTCAGCTCCTCGATCACCGACGCCACCAGCTCCTCGAGATTGTCGAGTTTCAGCGACAGCTTCAGATCCCGGATGGAGCGGCCGATATCCGACGCGATCACGTTCAGCAC
>DATEZA010000107.1:0-4577 GCA_035255945.1 Thermoanaerobaculia bacterium | reverse complement strand
TGCAGGTATTCGCGCGCGACGTCGGGGATCTCCTTTGGCTGGAAGGGATGGAGATCGAGTGTGTCCTCGATGGGGATTTGGATGGGGTCGTCGGGCACGGGGGGATTGTATTTGGGTTTCCGGGTTGCTGGGGAGCCACCGTGGGAACCCAGCAACCTCTTATGCGATACTCCTTCAAAACTTCGCGTATCGCTGAGGTTCACTCGCATGGTCCTGTTCAACCACGCCACACGCGAGATGACGGCCAAGATCGTGTATTACGGCCCCGGTCTCTGCGGCAAAACCACGAACCTGATGGTCATCTTCGACAAGCTCGCACCCGAGCAGAAGGGGAAGATGCTGTCGCTCGCGACGAAGACGGATCGCACGCTCTTCTTCGATCTGCTGCCGGTCGACATCGGCAAGGTCGGCAATTTCAACCTCAAGATTCAGCTCTACACCGTGCCGGGCCAGGTCTTCTACAACGAGACGCGCAAGCTCGTGCTCAAAGGCGCGGACTCGGTCGTGTTCGTCGCCGATTCGCAGCCGTCGATGATCGAGTCGAATCGCGAGAGCTTCGGCAATCTGATGGAGAACCTCGAGCAGAATCAGATCGATCCGAACGACACGCCGATCGTGATTCAGTTCAACAAGCGCGACCTCCCCGGCGTGATGCCGGTGGAGCAGCTGCAGGAAGCGCTCGGATTCGAAGGTTATCCCTACACCGAAGCCTCTGCGCTCAAAGGCGACGGCGTGATGGAGACCTTTAAGCTCGTCTCCAAGATCACCGCGAAGCACCTCCTCGGCCGGCTCAAAGGCGGCAAGAGCGAACCATTCGAGCGGAAGAAGACTGCACCGCCCGCAACGAAAGTCGCGGCGAAGCCGGCGCCTGTCGTGGAGCCGGAGCCTGAGCCCGAACCGATCGCGATACCGGAGCTGAATCCATTCGCCGACTCGATCCCCTTCCCCGAATCGGCGCCGCTCGAGAGCGGCTACGAAAAGATGGAGGAAGTGTCGCTCGAACAGTTGCTGTCCGAGGGACGCGAACGTCCGGCGACGATCAGCGGAACCATTCCGGTTCCGATCCTGGCCGAGGCGGATGAAGTCGAAGAGCTCGGAGCGGATGAGCTCGTCGCGGTCGAAGAAGCGCCGGTCGCCGTCGCGCTGCTGGAAGAAGAAGAACCGGTGATCGCAGTCACGGAAGCGGAACCGGAGCCCGTGCAATCATCCGCGCACAACGAGCTCGTTGCGGAGCTCGAAGCCGAAGTGGCCGCGCTGCACGAGCGGCTCGACGTAGTGAAGAAGGAACGTCGTACCGCACTCGAAACGATTTTGCGCGACCTCGATGCACTCGCGGCGCGAGTCCGCGCGCAGCTCGATTAAATCCAACCGGAGGAAATGTCCCGAAATGCGCAGAACTCTCGCAGTCCTGGTCTGTACCGCTCTTGCCCTCGGATGTCAGAAAGCGAAAGAAGCGTCGATCAAAGCCGATCTCGAAAAGCGCGGCACGATCGATCTGATGAAGGAAGTCGCCGACGACAAGTACACGCCGCCCGCCGACGGCAAGCTCACCGACGCGCAGGTCCAGATGTACCTCAAGGTTCGCGATCACGAGAAGCAGATCGCGCAGGTCGCGCGCGCGGAAGCGCAGAAGCACGCGGACGCGGCGAAGAAGGAAGGCGACCACTCGCTCTCCGGATTGATGGAAGGCATCAAGACCGCCGGCGCCGCCGCGGAGATGCTCACCGCCGACATCCGCGCCGCGAAGGACCTCCACTACAACACGCAGGAGTACCTCTGGGTGAAGGGTCAGATCCTCGCCGCGAGCGTCTCCGCGATGACGGAGAAGACCGCGCAGGCGATGAACGCGTCGATGGACGCGAGCTATCAGCAGATGAAGAAGTCGTACGACGAAGCGAAAGACGAGCAGACGAAGAAGATGTACGGCGAGATGCTCGCGAACATCGACAAGTCGCGCCAGGAATCGGCAGTGGAGCAGCAGAAAACCGATCCGGCCATGGCCTACAACCGCCAGCTGCTGTCGAAGTATGAGAACGCGATGAACGCGCTGACGAATGAGATGTCGAAGTACGAGGACCATCCGGGCGAAACCCAGAAGTCGATGGACCAGTATCAGAAGGATCTCGACAAACAGGCCGCGGACGCGAAGAAGAGCCAGTAACGAATCAGCGTGCGGCAGCTCGATCGCTGCCGCACGCATCTCACCTCAGTAGAAGATCGCCACTTCGAACGAATCGTTCTGATCCGCGATCGTGTCGCCGATCGGCACGACACTCAGCTTGTACTCCTTCGCCTTCAGGTTGACCGGCAGGAACTGCGGCGGAATCGCCATGTGGCTGTTGCCCCGCGACGCTTTCATCTGCGATCGCGCGACCTCGACGCCATCCAGTTGCACCGCGATCCCGTGCACCTTCACCGGGTTGACGAAGCCCGAGCCTGAGAAGAACAGCACGCCGGGAATGCCGTTCACCTTCGATTTGAATGTCGTCGACTGCGGCAACGGTCCCTTGAACCGCCAGACGAACGGCTCCACGAAGCCGCAATAGAACACCGTCCCGCAGGCGTAATCGCGTGCACGAACGTGCGTCCGGTCGTTCATCGCTTCGAGCGTCACGCTGTGCTCGCCGCGGCCTGCCGGGATCCGCACCACCTCGGACACGAGCGGGCGCGAGATGCCGATCTCGTTGCAGAAGACCGAGGGAGTGGCGACCAGCTGGCCGTCGACCTTCACGTTGAGTCCTACCACTCCCGAGCTGTTGTCGCAATGCACCGACGCCGCGACGTACAGCAGCGCCTCGGCGTCATTGTTCGATGTCCACTTCTCGGTGTACGGAAGCTTGCCGAATTCGAGGCTGAAGATTTCCTGAATATCCATCGCGCGCTCCTCAATAAATGATCACGGCGGTGAAGAAGTCGTCCTGATCGGATAAGACCTCGGGGAACACCGGACGGACTTCGAAGTTGTACTGCTCCCCTGCGTTCAACTTCGTCTGACCCCATTGCGAGACCGTTGCTTTGCGGCCGCCCATGACGTCTCCGTCGATCGTGCCGGAGGTGTAGCCGACCTGTTTTCCGTCCTTGTCGGTGATCACGATCTCGCAACCGGCCGCGCCGGCCTGGGTGCCCGTTTTGCGGACCGAGACGCCCTGCACGAACGCGTCGAGTGGCGCGCTCGCTTTGCAGACGAACGAGCCCTTCAGCGGCAGCGGACCGGGATGCTGATTGAGCAAGACTTCCATCATTGCCATACACGAATCTCCCTCTTTTTTTGATGTGGTGAAGCGGGAACCTGAATTAAGGTAAGTCCGATGAGACTGACATGCTCTGGTTGCAGTGAGATTTATCCGACGAATGCGTTAATTAACGTTTGCAGACAGTGCGGATCGCCGGTTCTGGCGCTTTACGATCTGTCGCCGCGTCCGGAGTTGCGGCAGGAAATCCGTACGCGCGTTGCGAACATGTGGCGGTACCGCGAGGTGCTGCCGCCGGTCGATGACGCCGACATCATCACGCTCGGCGAAGGCATCACGCCGCTGCTTCCCTCCCACACGATGGCGAACGTCTACATCAAGGACGAGTCGAAGAATCCGACGCGCTCGTTCAAGTCGCGAGGCATGGCCGCCGCGGTGACGATGGCGAAGAAGCTCGGAGCGAAATCGCTCGGCGCTCCGACTGCAGGCAACGCCGGCGCCGCCCTCTCCGCGTACGGCGCGCGTGCGGGACTGCCGGTGTTCGTGGCCATGCCGCGCGATACGCCGCAGTCGATCATCGATGAATGCCGAAGCTACGGCGCCCAGATCGAGCTCGTGGCGGGCGTGATCACCGACGCAGCGAAACGCGTCGCACAGTACCTGTCCGAGACCGGCGGCTTCGATCTGTCGACGCTGAAGGAGCCGTATCGCGTCGAAGGGAAAAAGATCATGGGCTACGAGCTGCTCGACGACCTCGGGCGCCTCCCAGACGTGATCCTCTACCCGACCGGCGGCGGCACGGGCCTGATCGGGATGTGGAAGGCGTTCGACGAGATGGAGCGCCTCGGCTGGATCGGTCCCGAGCGCCCGCGGATGTGGAGCGTGCAGTCGGCCGGTTGCGCGCCGATCGTCCGCGCGTTTCAGCAGGCGCTGGAGAACGCGCCCGAGTGGGAGTCGCCGCAGACGAGCGCGTGGGGCCTGCGCGTCCCGCGCGCGATCGGCGACCGGTTGATGCTGCGCGCGTTACGCGAATCCGGCGGCGGCGCAATCGCCATCCCCGAAACCGACATCGAGCCCGCCGCCGCCGAGATGCGGACGAAGGAGGGGATCGATGGCGGGCCGGAGGCAGGGGCGGGTTTCGCGGCGCTGCGGACGCTGAAGACGCGCGGGGACATCAAGGATGGGGAGCTGGTCGTGTTGTTCAACACGGGGGGGAACAAGTATCGGTAAAGGAGCGCGGACGTCTCGTCCGCAGTCGCTGCGCGTCTCGCGCGGCGACTCCGCACGCGTGCCAGGCGAGACGCCTGACACGTGCGGGCAAGGATGCCCGCGCTCCGTTCCGTGATTCCCCCACCGGAGCGCGGACGTCTCGTCCGCAGTCGCTGC